>JBAXVH010000080.1:0-6269 GCA_037129215.1 Bacteroidota bacterium
TACCTTCACTATCAACAATGATAGTAACAAACTCCACTTTCATAAAGGAGAAATACATTTTAGTGTAGTAATCCATTTGCTTTTGAGTCAATGGTGTTACACCATATAGTTCTGAGTAGGCATCATTGATTAATTCAAAAATAGCTGTTCCGTATGGAAGAATATCTTTAGGTTTTTTGCCTTTTATTACGTTTAGTTTTAATCTTCTTTCTACAATAGAAGATAGCTTAAGAAGTCTTTCAGGAACTTCTTTTTCTATATGTATTTTATATTCTACCCAATCTGTATCTTTTCCATATCCTAACTTTTCAAAGTGAGTTTGATAATAAGGATAATTATAAATAGAGGCAAGGGTTCCTAACTGATCAAATCCGTGAATTAAAGTTCCTTCATGATCCAGGTCGGTAAAACCTAATGGTCCATGAACAGCAGTCATTCCTTTTTCCTTTGCCCAGTTTTCAACTTGTTCAACGAGTAAACGACTAACATTTTCATCATCAATAAAGTCTACCCAACCAAATCTTACATATTTATTATTCCACTTTTCTATGTAAGCATTATTAAGAATACCTGCAATACGACCTACAACTATATTGTCTTTGTAAGCGAGCCAGTATCTTGCTTCACAGTAATCAAATGCTGGATTCTTTTTTCGGTCTAATGTAGCAGCTTCATCAAATCTTAATGGTGGTACAAAGTAGTTATTCCCTTTGTACAGGTCATAAGGGAAATTAATAAAAGCTTTCATTTCGCCTTTAGAAGAGACTTCTTTAATTTGAATACTCATGAAAATAGCTTATTTAATGATATCCAGTTGTTTGGATAATGTATAAATTTTATCAATTGCTCTGTCAATCTGTTCCTTAGTATGCGTAGCCATAAGGCTGAAACGGATTAACGTATCTTCTTTTGTAACAGCAGGAGAAGTAACAGGATTTACAAAAATTCCTTCATTAAGAAGCAATTTTGATAACTGGAAAGTTTTTATATCATCTCTAATGTATATTGGAATGATTGGTGTACAGGAAAAGCCAGTATCAAATCCAAGACTATGTAATTTATCAAGAGAATAATGAGTATTTTCCCAGAGTTTAGCTATTCTTTCTGGTTCTCTTTTAGTAATTCTTAATGCAGAAAGAGCACTTGCAGTAGCTGCAGGAGATATACTTGCACTAAACATTAATGAACGTGCATGGTGTTTTAAAAACTCTATTACTGTTTTGTTTGCAGCAATAAATCCACCAATAGATGCAAGGGACTTACTAAATGTTCCCATTATTAAATCTACATCATCGGTAAGACCAAAATGAGAAGCTGTACCACTACCATTCTGGCCAATAACGCCTAATGAATGTGCGTCATCCATCATAATGGTAGCATTATATTTTCTTGCAAGTTCTACTATGCCTGGAAGATTTACGATATCACCATCCATACTAAAAATACCATCAGAGGCAATTAGCTTTACTCTATCTGGCTCACAACCCTGAAGTACTTTTTCAAGAGACTCCATATTGTTGTGCTTGTATTTTAATGTTTTAGCAAACGAAAGTCTACTGGCTTCCAGAATACAGGCATGATCTAATTCATCTAAAATTAAATAGTCGTTTCTGGATAATAAAGCAGGAATAACACCAATGTTTACCTGGAAACCTGTACTGAATACTACGGCAGCTTCTTTCCCTACAAATTCCGCTAATTCTTCTTCCAGTTGAATATGAATATCCAGTGTACCATTTAAAAAACGTGAACCAGCACAACCAGAACCATATTTATTTACAGCCTCAATAGTAGCTTTCTTTATTTCTGGGTGATTGGTTAGTCCTAAATAACTATTAGAACCAAACATTAATACTTTTTTACCATTAATGACTACTTCAGTATCCTGATCAGATTCTATTACCCTGAAAAATGGGTACATTCCCATTGCTTTTAACTCCTCAGCTTTTGTAAATTTAGCAACCTTCTGGTTTAATAAATTTACTTTATTTTCAGAGTTGATATGTTTGTTTGACAGCATCTCCATTCTATATAATCTCAGTTTCAAAAGCTACAAAAGTAAAAGAAATTTATTCCTGACCAATTATAGATTTGCACAAATAGGGATAATGGACAACGTTTTCACATTTTTTCAACCTTTTTGATTGGATATATATTCTTATCTAACGGATTTGATGAATAATTGAATTATTTCTCCTCATTATTTCGCATTTCTACACTGGTTTTTCTGCTTCCATCATGACTCCATCCAGGGGGACCAAACAAATACTTCCATTTATCCGATATAGAAATGTCTTTTCTTGCTATATCTTTTAGTATTGTTTTCCATTCGTGAAAGATTATACCAAACGCATTTTCATTCTTTAAGGGGGTAGTTAAACCATAATGAATGGGTTGATATTCCTCCTCTGGCAATTCTTCCTGAAAAGTTCCAAAAAGTTTATCCCAGATAATCAGAAACATCCCCATGTTTTTATCTAAATACTTAGGATTGCTGGCATGATGTACCCTATGATGAGATGGAGTAACCATAAAATACTCGAGGAATCCCATTTTATGAATGAGTTTAGTATGTACAAATATCCCCCATATCTGAGTGGCTGCAAATACAACTAAAATATGAGCAGGCTTAAAACCTAACCATGCTAATGGAATAAAATATATAAATCTGTATAATGGTTGAAAAACAGATGATCTGAATCCTACTGTAAAATTCATTAGCTCTGAACTATGATGAGTTACATGCGAAGCCCAGAAGAATCTTATTTCATGATCGAAACGGTGGAGCCAGTAATAAAGAAAGTCTTCTCCAAGAAATAAAAATAGCCAGTATATCCAACCGGTTTGCCATGTAATGATTGCTTTGCTATAGAAAAAGTTCCATACTACCAGATAAACTAATCTGAATAATACGTCTACACTGGCATTTAAAACCATCAGATAAACATTGGTGATGGTATCCTTGAAAGTATATAATTTCCTGTGGAGTATATTAGAGAGTAATATCTCTATTACAATAATAAAAATATATAAGGGTGTGGAAAACAATATTAAAGTTTGTTCCTTAAACTCATTCATTCTCTGTTATTTTTGAATGTCTGCAAATTAAAGGAGATTATAATTATGAGTGATATAAGTATGGAAGGTTGGGAGAAAAAAAGTAAGGAGAGTGCGAAGAAATATGCGGGCTTTCTGAAAAGAATAGACAAGAAAAAGGTTTTAAAACAACTGCCTGAAGCACATGAGGAAGCATTTAGCAAAATAAATTGCCTCGATTGTGCTGCTTGTTGTAAAAACTACTCTCCAAGGTTTAAAATGCCGGATATTAAAAGAATCAGTAAGTATCTTAAGATGAAAGAAACAACATTTATGGATACTTATCTAACCATGGATGTGGAAGGTGATTATGTATTACAATCAAAACCTTGTAATTTTCTTGGGGAGGATAATACCTGTATTATTTATGATGTAAGACCTACCGATTGTCAGCGCTTTCCCTATACAGATGAAGATGTATTTTTCAAAAAGCCAGTTATTACTTTAAAGAATGCTGAATTTTGTCCTGCAGTATTCTATGTATTTGAAAAATTAACGGAAGTGAAATAGATAACTGATTGAAAATGAATGTAATTCAGTGTTTTTTATTTTACTAATTAAACCACTCAGGTAAACTTCATTTTCAATAGAATGATTATAAGGGGAATTACAAAATAGTTATAATGTATAATATATTGGAAATCAATAAATTATACATCATTAATTAAATTAATATTCTCTTTGTATTAAATAGGCTGCCAGTTCATGTAACGGGCTTTTATCTTCCTCTTTTACCTTCACAGCTGCAAGACTTTCCATAGCATAAGAGCGGTATTTTTCAATCAATTCTTTAGTCCATAGGTCGGCTTTGCAGGATTTATATATAGCTAATACCGACGCTACTTTATCATCATTATCTGAATTCAGTAATTCCTGCAGTCTTATTTTATCCTCCCCTGTAGCATGTTCTAATGCATAAATTAATAAGAATGTCTTCTTGTTTTGTTTAATATCGCCACCTACTGTTTTGCCAAATTTCTCCGGATCGCCAAAGGCATCTAAATAATCGTCTTGTATTTGAAAGGCTATTCCCAGGTTCAACCCGAATTTATATAAATGCTGTCTGTCTTCTTCTGATGCATTGTTTAAAATTGCGCCCATTTCCAGACTGGCAGCAATTAAAACCGAAGTTTTAAGGCCAATCATATGAAGGTATTCATCCAGAGCAACTGAGGATCTTGATTCAAAATCCATATCCAGTTGTTGTCCTTCACAGACTTCTCTGGCAGTCTGATTGAATAAGGAGAGTATAGCAGGAAGCTTTTCTGGATTAATTGTAGCCAGTAATTCATAGGCTCTTATCAGCATCACATCTCCCGATAAAATAGCTGTATTTGCACCATATTTTTTATGTACAGTCTCTTTACCTCTTCTAAGGTCTGCCTTATCCATAATATCATCATGAATAAGGGAGAAATTATGAAATAGTTCTATGGCTGCGGCAGTATTGTATGCATCTTCGGATAAAGTGCCAAACATCTGATTACTCAATAAACAAAGTACCGGACGTATTCTCTTACCTCCTAAAGATAAAAAATAATCATTTGGCTGATATAAACTGGCTGGTGATGATGGAAAACGAAATGTATTAAAACGATCACCAAATGCTTTCATTAATGCTGGTAAACTATTCATAACTGAAGGCAAATATATTGACAGGATGGAGAGATATAAAAAATAAAAAAGGTCTTTCTATCGTAAAACAGAAAGACCCAGATAAAAATGCGATAAAATTATATTAAACTAAAGATGCGATTTTCTTGTCCAGTACAGACTTAGGTACTGCTCCTATTTGTTTGTCAACAATTTGCCCACCTTTAAAAAACAATATACAAGGGATAGAAGTAATACCAAAGTTGGTGCTAACATTGGAGTTATTATCAACGTTTAGTTTACCAATTTTTGCTTTGCCTTCATATTCTTTAGAAAGTTCTTCAATAACTGGTCCTATTGCACGACAAGGGCCACACCATTCTGCCCAAAAATCTACTACTACCAGTTTATCGCTACTCAACACTTCAGTTTGAAAGTTGCTGTCTGTGAATTCTAATGCCATAATGTATTAAATTTATTATTTATAAGTTTCTTGTAAGAACAAAAATAAGTCCAACAATAATTCATGACATTATTTTATTATCCACTTATGTTCATTAATAAAAATTATGACAAATTGACAGCTTGAAAGTTATATGATTATATATTTTGATACTTAAATATTATGTAGTTAGTTTAAATATTTCGAATAGATACCCTTAACTGGTGGCTGGTGGTAATATTCTTAGTTGAAAGTTCAATTATTGTGGAAATAGTTAACCCTTTTTAAGTATTAATATGATATAAAAAGTAGTCTTTCCAACGTAGAAATAGTTCTTTTTAGAACAGAAAGGTTTCTTTTTAGAACAGAAAGACTTCTTTATAGAGCAGAAAGGGTTCATTTTAATGCAGAAAGAGTTCTTTTTAAATCTAAAAGAGTTCTTTTTGGACCAGAAAGAACTCTTTCTATGATACAAAATACCCTTTTAAAGGCTAAATATCTGAATTTAGGGTAGGGTGAACATCTATTGCCCTCTCAAAACTTAATCACATTTTTAAATACTAAATTTCTTTGCATTATTTTGCCGCCTCGAAAAGGTGTAAAATGGCTGAGAAAAGAGATATATCAGGTGTAACCAATAATGAAAGTGGCGTTCAGGGACAATATAAAAACTGGTTTCTGGAGTATGCTTCCTATGTAATTCTGGAACGTGCAATTCCTGCAATGGAGGATGGATTAAAGCCTGTACAAAGGCGTATTCTGCATTCTATGAAGGAAATGGATGATGGAAGATATAATAAGGTGGCTAATATTATTGGTCAGTCTATGCAATATCACCCGCATGGTGATGCCAGCATTGGCGAAGCATTGGTGAATCTTGGACAAAAAGATTTATTAATTGATCAACAGGGTAACTGGGGGGATGTACGTACAGGTGATTCTGCTGCTGCTCCCCGTTATATTGAAGCAAGACTGAGCAAGTTTGCGCTCGAAGTTGCTTTTAATGCCAAAACGACTAACTGGCAACTTAGTTATGATGGTCGTAAGAACGAGCCGGTAACATTACCTATGAAGTTCCCTTTACTGTTGGCTCAGGGGGCTGATGGTATTGCAGTAGGATTATCAACTAAGATAATGC
>JBAXVH010000081.1:0-6209 GCA_037129215.1 Bacteroidota bacterium
GTGCCTTATAGTAATAACAAGTTGCTATATTGTTTAAATCAGTTGTTTTTAAACTCTTTTGAAATAATAATACGAGGCTTTGTGCCTTTTCAAAATTACCAGCAGCAATATTAGTTTCAATTAAAGTTTTAGTAATATTTACATTCCCCGCTTTTAGTTTGCCAGCTGTTTCTATATCATCAACAGCATCGGTAAAATTGTTTTGTTTACTTTTAGCATTGGCCCTGTATAAATACATTTTATACAAACTATCCTTATCGTTTTTATACAATTCTATACAATGCGTGTATGCATCTTCTGCTAAAGCATATTCTTTAGTTTGCATAGTTGCATCGGCAAGTCCATGATAGGCTTTCTTAATATTTCCATTGAAATTAATACACTTTGTAAAATCATTTTTAGCCTCAGCAGCATTGCCACTGGTTAAGTTACTGACTCCTTTTTTGTAATACATTTCTGCTAAGGCAGTTGTGTCAAATTTCTTTGCTGAGGAGTCCAGGCTGGTTAATAAGCCTCCAAGTTTATCAAACTGCTTTTTCGCAAAGTATATTTCACTCAGTTTTACCTGCGCTTCATCGTGGGTGGTTTTAAACTCTGTTGATTTTTGAAAGCTGGCAATAGCCTGACCTGTATCCTTATTGTCCAGATAACACATCCCCTGTTTATAGTATGCTTCCTGCAATACAACAGGTTCCGATGCAATGGGGTTATCTATTACTTTCTTAAAGAATGGTAAGGCTTCTTTATATTTTTTATTGGCAAACAATACATTCGCCTGGTTCATACTGGCACTATTATTTCCTTTATTCCATTTTAGTGCACTTAGGAAATTGTCTTTTGCTTTAGCCTGATTCTTTGTCTTATTGTATACATCACCCAGTTTCAAGTACAAACTACTCAGTATTAAACTATCTTTTTTATCTTGCTGATATACAAAAATAGCTCGTTCGTAGGGCTCTATCGATTGGGTATACTGTTTGTTTTCTACATAACAGTCGGCCATTTCTGCATAGGCCTCTTTATAATGATCATCTATTTTAAGTGCCTTTTGAAAATAAGATATTGCATCATCAAACTTATCATTCTTTTTATACATGTAGCCTATTTCCCAGTTCAGCAATTTCAAACTCTCTACATCCTCAGAGTCTGTTCGGGCAAGCGCTTCCTGAAAATAGATCAAACTGGAGTCTACTACCTTTTTCTTTTCGTAACTTTTTGCGGTAAGCCAATAAGGCTCTCTCTCAAATGCCTTTATTTTAATAGCTTGCTTAAAATTATAAATAGCATCATCCAGTTTATTCAATGTATCATAAACCTGTCCTCTTGCTATCCAGCTATAAATAGAGTTGTCGTTATTTTTATTATATAATTCAATTGCTTTTGAATAATAAGATATTGCTGTGTCAAAGTTTTTTAAAGTAAAGTTTACATCTCCAAATGTTTCCCAGATATCCATTACGGTACTATCCAGTGCCATTGCTTTATTAAGTTCGTTTAATGCTACTTCATATTTACCTTGTTTGTACTGACATTTACCCCGCATCGATTTTATATATGCGGCCATATTGTTGTAATTGTCGTCGGTGCTTTTCCAGGTTTTCTCTGCCAGATTAAATTCTTCAACCCCCCTGTCAAACTTATTCATATAATAGTAGCACTCTGCCTTCAAAAGCTGCGATTGCTTATCGGTCATTTTAATATCCAGCACCATATCAAAGTCTTTCAATGCTTCGGTATAATTGCTTGCTAAAAAAAGACCATATCCCCTTATGTAGTATAAGTCTCTTCGCTGATTCATTGAATAGTTGCCCGAAAGAATTGCTTTATCAGCTTTCTCTCTTGCTGTTTCAAACTCATTATTTCTAAACGCTCTAATAGCTTCCCCTACAAGAGGACTAATTGTAGTCTGAGCATTTATTGTTAATGAAAACAATAATGAATGAATTATAAGGATAAAAACTATATTCTTTTTACGCATTATTTAGTTGATTGATAAACTATACAGTTTATTTAAACAGGCAATAAGCTGTAAAAATAATTGTACTGTGATTTTTTAAATAAATTTCTTGTTAATACTTCAAATAAAACTATTAATTGTTTTCGTTAATAATCTTTCATCATATTTAATAACATTATATTAAATAAAAATATATGTATTAAATAATTTGGTTGTTATGTCATTTAATCTATATTTGTATAAATTATATATGTTATTAAACAGACAACATTTATAATTAAATACTAATTTGGCAATAATTATTTAGATATTTATCATCATTAACCAAAAAACAAAACTTATGACCAGAAAACTTTTCTCATTCAGCGTTTTAATGGCCGCCTTACTTTCAGCTTCTGCTCAGAAAGATACTGCCGCCCATGCTCCTGCTGCCCCTCCTCCAATTGCTATTACCGGATCGATAGATGGGTACTATCGTTACAACTTAGATGGAGCTACTAATAATATTACCAGCTTTACAAACTCTATCAACTCTTTCGAACTTGGAATGGCTTCCATTAGAGGCGATCATAGTTTTGGCAAAGGTGGCGTAACAGTCGATTTAGGTTTTGGCCGCAGAGCTGCCGATTACTCCTACAATGATACTTCTACAAAAAATAACCTGTTCGCTCTTAAACAGATTTTCGCAACTTACCAGGCTTCCTCCAAAGTAAAACTTACTTTCGGTAAATGGGGTACACATGTTGGTTACGAAGTGTTAGACGCTTATAGCAATCGTAATTATAGCATGGATTATATGTTTTCTTATGGTCCCTTTTTTCATACCGGTATCAAAGCAGATGTAACCATCGATTCTAACTGGTCATATATGCTTGGAGTTGCAAACCCAACCGATTTTTCTACTACCACTTCTTCTACCAAAGTATTATTAGGACAGTTAAGTCATACTAATAAAGCAGCTACCTGGAAAGAATACTTAAACTATCAGGGTTACTGGGGTGTAGGTGCTCCTACCATATTAAACCCAGGAACTGCCTATGTACTATTCAAAAGTTTACACCAGGCCGATGTAGTTATTAATGGTACTTTAAACAAAAAATGGGGTATCGGATTCAATGGTACTTATCAGTCTGTAGAGGCCGATAAAACCTACAGCTGGTATGGCGCAGCGGTATATTTAAATTATGATCCTACTGCTAAATTCGGTTATACCTTAAGAGCAGAATACCTTGATGATAAAGATGGTATTAAACTGGCTCAGAAAGGAAATATCACCGATCTTACTTTATCAGGCATCTGGAAAATTGATAACTGTCTTACCATCATGCCAGAATTACGTTTAGATGCTGTTTCAGCTGATGGCGTATTCTTAAAAAGTGATGGAACAAGCACCAAAAGCACTGTAAGTGCATTGGTAGCAGCCGTTTACAAATTCTAAATTCCATATTTTATTTACCATAAAACAATTAAACATTATGAGAGCAACGAACATTATGGCAAGAGCAACTGCCTTAAAACCTGCTAAAATGGATCTAAAATCTACGTTACAGTCTTATAAATATTTGTTTAATAAGAACTGGAAAGTAGGGGCATTATTTTTTACCGGTAAAATTCTGGGCTTATGTGTTGCACTCGTTGCAATGAATATGTTGCCAGGTATTATTGGTGGTACTACAGCACATGCTGCAGATACTTTTACGCCACACGAAACCAACATGATGAATACTATCAACACGGTTTGGACGCTTGTTGCAGCCTTCCTCGTATTTGGTATGCAGGCAGGTTTTGTAATGCTCGAAGCAGGGTTTGCCCGTAAAAGAGAATCTGCCAACGTATTAATAGAATGTATTTTCGATACTGCTATCTGTGGTATTCTTTTCTGGGCTATTGGATATGCCTTCATGTTTGCTCCAGGCAACGGATTCATAGGTACACACTGGTTCTTCCTTTCAGGAGCACCTGCTACCTACGATATTCCAGCTTATGGTGTAGCAACTGGCGTACCTATCCTCGCACACTGGATATTCCAGTTCGCCTTTGCCGATACTACTTCTACCATTACTTCTGGTGCTATGATTGGTCGTACCTCTTTCCGTGGAGATATTCTGTATATTATTGGTGTTACTGGTTTCATCTATCCTATTATTGGTCACTGGGCCTGGGGTCCGGGTGGTTGGTTAGCTACTATGGGTTCTGCAGGAAACTTCTTGCCAAACTTAGGCAACGGTTTCCGCGACTTTGCTGGTTCTACCGTTGTACATACCATTGGTGGGGTTATTTCGCTTGCCGGTGCTTTAGTACTTGGGCCACGTATTGGTCGTGTATTTACCAGAGACGATAAGTTAAATGGTGGTTTACCGCCTGCTCACAATCTTCCATTAGCTGCTGTAGGAGCTTTCTTACTGTGGTTTGGATGGTATGGTTTCAATCCTGGTAGTACTTTATCGGCTATGGATGCAGAAGGTATTGGCCGTATTGCTGCTAATACTACTTTGGCTGCCTGTGCAGGTTCTTTATCTGCTATGGTACTGCCACTATGGTTAGGACCTAATAAAGGAAAATACGATATTGGTTTTACCATCAATGGTCTTTTAGGCGGCTTAGTAGCTATTACCTGTCCTTGTTACTGGGTTACACCTGGAGGTTCTATCCTTATTGGTTTAATAGCCGGTGTGGTGGTATATGTTTCTACCCTTTTACTGGAACATTTCAGAATCGACGATCCTGTGGGTGCAGTTCCTGTTCATGGTGCATGCGGTATTTTTGGTACCCTTTCTTTAGGCCTTTTTGCCTGTGGCAAATTTGGAGCAACCGGCGCTACCGGTGCCGATAATTCTGCTCCTGTTACCGGACTATTATACGGTGGTGGATGGAGTGTATTAAAAGCGCAGTTTGTAGGTAGCATGGTTATCACTTTCGCCACTTTTGCAATAGCAATGGTACTGATGTACATTGTAAATAAACTGCCTTATCCTTGGAAATTAAGAGTAGAGCCAGAAGCAGAAACCTGCGAAGGTGGGCTCGATTTCTTCGAACATGGTGTTTCCTCTTATGCTGAATAATTTCGTATTATAATATAGAAGTAAATATAAAGACTCTTGTTTTTCTCAGTTGTCTTAATTGTAGAGCCGACCCTTTTGGGTTGGCTCTTTTTTAATTGCTAAAATAGAAGACACCAAGCTAAGTTTTTGCCAATAGTACAATCGCCTGCGATTCTCTTGCCCTCTGTATTTTGTATTAGCAATACGCTATGCAACGCCGCTAAGCCATTACTCCAAGGTTCAATGTATTTATATTCCTCAAGTACTCCAATCCGCATGTATTTTGTATTCCTTCTGACTCCTACCTCCTCACTCCTGTCTCCTATTTCTGTATTCCTCACAACTCACGCAACTCACGATTCACGTAGGCTGCTAAGAATAATTAATGTATCGCCACCCCATTATGCAGCATAAACAGCTTAGCACAAGCCATCGCATCCGACAAAGCATCGTGATGATTCAACGGAATATTGTACGTCTCACAAAGAAAAGCAAGGTTTCTTTTATAAATCTTCAGCGTACAATGTCCCTGAAAAGGAGGCACTTCCAGCCCATAGTATAGTAAAGTATCGCGCAGTACCGGAAAGTCAAAGGCAAATCCATTATGTGCTATCACATGCTGGTTAGTAATATACGGTTCCATACTACTCCAGGCCATATCAAAAGTAGGAGCCGTTTTAGTATGCGCAGCCTTTATACCATGTACCCTCGTATATTGATACAGGTAATGATTCTGTGGCGGTTGTATCAATAGCGATACCTGTTCAGTTACCTTCCAGTTTTCTACCCGCACCAGTCCTATCTGACAGATACTCGTCCTGCTCGCAGTCGATGTTTCAAAGTCTATCGCCGTAAAACTGTCTATTATTGCCGGTTGCTCTACCCCTGTTTTTCCCATTGCTTTATTTATAATCCATGATTGATAAACGATGATCACAGAAACTTATTTCCTGCTCATCATTACTACACACAATTACCAGACGGTTAGCACATTCTGTTGCTATAAGTCGCTGATAAATAGCTATTCCCGCTTTATCCAGATTAGTACAAGGCTCATCCAGTAGCAGCAAAGGAGTGTCGGCATAAAAAGCCATTCCAAGCTTTAGCCTTTGTTTCATCCCCGACGAAAAATAACGTATTTGTTTATCCCCGGCCGCCCCCAGTCCGCAGGTATCCAGTATAGTTTCAGTACCAATACCCGCCTTATAAGG
>JBAXVH010000082.1:0-6160 GCA_037129215.1 Bacteroidota bacterium
TATGAGTACTGCTGTAGTAATTACTGCTTCTGAAATTAATAAGTTGCGTCAGGCAACTGGTGCAGGTATGATGGATTGCCGTAAGGCTTTAACCGAAACTAATGGTGATTTTGAAGGCGCTATCGACTGGTTGCGTAAACAAGGTCAGAAAGTAGCTGCAAAACGTAGCGACAGAGATGCTAAAGAAGGTGTTATCATTGCAAAAACAACTGCTGATAACAAAGTTGGATATGTAGTGTCTATCAGTTGCGAAACTGACTTCGTTTCTAAAAATGCAGATTTCGTAGCTTTTGCTCAAAGCATTGCTGACGCTGCTGTTTCAAACGGAGTAAAATCTGTTGAAGAATTGAACGAAGTATCTGTAAATGGTTCTAAAGTTTCTGAGTTAATCAACGATAAACTTGCTGCTATAGGCGAGAAAATTGGTATCAACCGTTTCGAACGTATCGAAGCTCCTTATGTTGCTTCTTATATTCATGGTGCAAACAGAATTGGTGTTCTGGTAGCTATGAACGAAGAAAGCGTTGAAGCTGGTAAAGATGTAGCAATGCAGATTGCAGCATTAAACCCATTAGCTGTTGATGCAGCTTCTGTACCTGCTGAAGTAGTGGAAAGAGAAAGAAACATCGTTATCGATACTATGAAAGCTGATCCTAAGATGGCTGGCAAACCAGATGATATGGTTGCTAAAATTGCTGAAGGAAAATTAAATGCTTTCTTTAAAGAACAAACATTAGCGGCACAACCATTTGTAAAGGATGGTGGTAAAACTGTTTCTGAATATCTTAAGAGCGTAAGTAAAGATCTTACTGTATTATCTTTCGTACGTGTTGCATTAGGATAATCGTATAATACTTTATATTCAAATAAAAAGGCTGTCCTGATGGACGGCCTTTTTATTTATGTTAGTATACTCAACAACATTCTATCATAAAAAAAGGGAACATAGAAATGCTCCCTTTTTCATTAACAAAAAATCAAAACTAAAAACTCATCATCTCCTTGAACTTTACAGTCTGGCGACGGCTGACTTCTATCTTTTCACCCCCTTTAAGCTCTACAAGTAATCCTCCATTAAAGTAAGGCTCAATCTTTTCTATCCATCTAAGATTGATAATATGTTTTCTGTTTGCACGGAAAAAAACTCTTGCATCAAGTCTTTCTTCCAATGCATTCAGCGATTTTAAAATCAATGGTTTATTTGTTCCAAAGAAAACTTTAGCATAGTTTCCTACGCTTTCAAACAATCTGATTTCATTCAGTTTTACAAACCAGCAACGTTCGCCATCTTTCACAAATACCTGATCACTTTCGGTTAATGGTCCTCTGGAGAAAGCAGGGTCGCCCAGTTTTTCTTTTTCCAGTTCATATATTAATTTGCTGATAGAATCGGAAAGCCTTTTAGGTTCTATTGGTTTTAGCAAATAATCAAGTGCATTTACTTCGAAAGCTTTTAAAGCATACTCATCGTAAGCAGTAGTAAATATTACTTTAGGGGCACGTTCCAGTTCGGTCAGTAAATCGAACCCTGTCTTTCCAGGCATCTGTATGTCCAAGAAAATTAAATCGGGATTATGAAGCTCTATCTTTTCCAACCCTTCATCTACATTGGAAGCTTCGTCTATAATTTCAATTTCAGAATGAGCAAGTACGAGCTTTTTTAGTTCATTTCTTGCCAGACGTTCATCGTCAATGATAATACTTTTAATTGCCATATTGCTATTTTTATTGAATGTAAGGCATAATTACTTTAGCCTCAACTATTCCGTTACTTAAATCTTTTAATTCAAATTTTGCTGCTGTACCATACATCAGATGCAATCTGTTCTGGGTGCTGGAAACACCAAATCCTTCCGATTTATAATTATCCTGCAACGTTCCTGTACTTTGAACAATTAACTCTCTTTGCTGGTTATTAAAACGGGAAATTATACGAACAAACCCACCGTTAATCCTTTTGCTTACACCATGTTTAATAGCGTTTTCTACCAGGGTTTGCAACATCATTGGAGGTACAGGTTCACCAAGAGTTTCTTCGTCTATATCATACTCCACTTTCAACCGGTCTTCAAAACGGATATATTCTAAAGCCAGATAATCTTTTACAATATTTAATTCTTTCTCCAGAGGGGATGTTTCCGTCTTTTCGGCTTGCATACTACTGCGAAGTATATTACTCAGCTCCGTAATCGCTGTTCGCGCACGTTCAGGATTTTCATCCACAAGTGCTCGGATACTATTCAGGGAATTGAAAATAAAATGCGGGTTGATATGCGACTTTATCGTTTTTAGTTCCAGTTCCTTAACCAATCCTTCCAGCTTTACTTTATTTACTTCATCTTTCCTGTCTGCTTCTACAAAGTGCCATATATAGTAAAGAGATGACCATACAAAGATGATCGGTGATTCTTCGATCAAGGTAAACATAAAGCGTTTTAAAATATCGCCTTTCAGGAATGGATCGAACCAGCCTAACCACTGAATAAAGGTGCTACTTACAAAACTAAAGCTTACACAAACCCCTGCAACTAAGAAAAGAAGTGAAATTAAACTCTTGGAACGAATAGGAGGGGTGAGTTTGAGCTTGTGTATTAAACAACGAAAGATATGAGTGAAAATTAATCCTAATACGATAATAAGGATTAGTCGTTTAGTAAATAAAGGATTTAATTTCTTGTCGAGAGAATAAACGAAAAACAGGATGGCTAAGCCATAAAATGTCCATCCACCCAACTGACAAATCCAATATGCCGACAATTTTTTCTTCATTGCCGACAAAAGTAGCATCAGACCATTTTATGAATGGCAAATATTTTTACTGAAGGTAATAACAATGGTTATGTGGTAATTCAAATAAATATTTTATGAATATCTATTATAAAAAGTACAACCTTAAAATGTTTTTATTCACCTAATAAGATTTGGATTTCTAATTGTAAAACTGGCAGATGTTTAATTACAATTCCCCAAATTACATCGTCTGAAACTATATCATACCCGTGTATTATTCTATTTCTGGTATCCACTATTTTTCTTGAGTTTGTAATTATAATTGAATCATCTCTTTTAATAATTCTATTTAATGCTTCACCAATTATTTCAATATTTCTTTCAACAGCTCTTTTAGTTCGAATATCGGATTGATACTTTACAAAGTCTATAGTGGTATTATCCTTCAAAAAACTTTCTATTTCCATTATGGCATTCAGAATGTCATAAAGCCAGGCTTTAGTATCATTGTCCATAAACAAGTTGTCTTTGTATGTTAATGGATTGTTTTATAAAGGGGTTCTTAATAGCTTTTTCTTCTAAAAGGTCAATAGGTCTATTAAAAATATTCTGTAAAGAAAATTTAAAGTCGAAATAGTTGTCTGCATAATCTTCAACATTAATATTTGCAAAATCAACAATCAAATCAATATCACTTTCCTTATTAAAACGATCAGTCAATACAGAGCCAAATACATATAAAGTCTTAACCTTGTGAGTTTCACAAAGCTTAATGATATCTTCTGTATAAGATTCAAGTAAATTCATTAGTTAAAATATTGAGCCAAATCTACATAGATTTTATTGAAGTCTTTCTTTGATGAAGGAATTTGTAGTAAAAATACCTCACCCAACCCTAAAGAGGCTTAACTTCAGTGCCTTGCTTATTTATTGGAAGGTTTTAATTCAAATACCATAGTAAAATCAGATATAAAATGCACAATAGTAGTATAAGTGCATTTATAGCAATTTGTGATTAAAATAGTAGTAAAAAGGGAATAGTTATACTATTCGTCGTCGAAAGACCCCTTAACGTAACGTTTAATAACGCCTCTGGTACTGTCGCGGATAAAAGTTACTATTTCATCTCTTTCATCAGATGCAGGAATTTCTTCGTCAATGTATTCCAAAGCCTGAGAAATATTAAGTCCTTTGTTATAAATAGTACGGTATATATCCAGAATGTGATTGATACGATCGATACTGAAACCTCTTCTTTTCAATCCAACGCTATTTACACCACCATAGCTAAGTGGGTTACGGATAGCCTTGATATAAGGAGGTACATCTTTACTTACCAGACTACCGCCTGCTATAAAAGAATGTTGACCAATATGTACAAACTGATGAATTGCACAAACACCGGCAATCCAGGACCAGTCGCCCATTACTACGTGACCAGCCATTTGAGAATTATTGCTCATTACGCAGTTGTTGCCTATTTGACAATCGTGTGCAATGTGGCTGTAAGCCATGATAAGACAGTTGTCGCCCAACTTGGTTTTACCTTTTTCGGTAGTACCCCTGTTGATAGTAACAAATTCTCTGATAGTGGTGTTATCGCCTATTTCTACATAAGTCTTTTCGCCACCAAATTTTAAATCCTGTGGTATTGCACCCAATACGGCACCAGGAAAAACTCTACAGTTTTTACCAATGCGGGTACCTTCCATGATAGTTACATTACTACCAATCCAGGTGCCTTCGCCTATCTGAACATCACCGTGTATGACCGTAAAAGGATCAATTTTTACATTCGGAGCAACACTGGCGTTAGGATCTATATAAGTGTATGGATGTGTCATCCTTTTTAAATTATTAATGGGCAAAACAATACTAAATTATATAATAAACAAAAATATAATTTTGTTACTACGTTAAAAATCTATCCTCTTCTTACTACCTGAGCCACTAAATCGGCTTCTGTAGCTACTTTCCCGCCTACGTAAACTGTTCCCTTCATTTCACAGATTCCTCTACGTATTGGGCCTACAAACTCCATTTTCAGCAGCATTGTATCTCCTGGTACAACTTTTTGCTTAAACTTACAATTGTCTATTTTCAAAAAGTAAGTATCATACTGACCTTCAGGCATTGAATTAATACAAAGAATACCGCCGGTTTGTGCTAATGCCTCAATCTGAATTACACCAGGCAGTACCGGATTGCCAGGAAAATGACCAGGGAAAAACCATTCATTAAAGGTTACATTCTTTACTCCTATAATGTGTTTGTCGGTTAATTCTATAATCTTATCTACAAACAAAAACGGATGTCTGTGTGGAAGCGTCTTTTCTATTTGCTGAAAGTTCAATACAGGAGGTGTAGTAGGATCATACACCGGAACATCTTTTACATGTTTATTTTTCTTAATGTACCTTTTTATCTTCTTGGCAAACTCAACGTTGGTACTATGCCCAGGTCTGTTGGCAATAATTCTTCCTTTAATTGGATAACCAATCAGAGATAAATCACCTACCACATCCAGTAGTTTATGACGTGCAGGTTCGTTGGGGAATCTAAGTTCAATGTTATTCAGATACCCCTCACTTCTTACTTCTATCTTGTCTTTACCGAAAATTTTAGCAAGGCGCTCCATTTCATCATCGGTAATAGCTTTATCTACTACTACAATTGCATTTTTTACATCACCACCTTTTATAAGGTCATGCTCCAGCAATGTTTCCAGTTCATGTAAAAAGCAAAAAGTACGGCAAGGAGCAATTTCAGCTTTAAAATCCTTAATACTCTTTAGTCCTGCATGCTGTGTACCTAAAACGGGACTATTAAAATCAATTAAAGTTGTTATCTGGTAATCTATTGCAGGCATTGCAACCATTTCTACGCGTTTGCTATCGTCGTATAGATATATATTTTCATCAATACTATACCATGCTTTTGCCGCATCCTGCTCTAAAACACCTGTTTTGTCAATTAATGCAACAAATGGTTGAGAACTTCCATCCATAATAGGCACTTCAGGACCATTTAGTTCAATCAGAGCATTATCAACGCCCATTCCTACCAATGCAGCCAGAATATGTTCTACAGTACTAACCTTAACATCGTCTATCTGTAAAGTAGTTCCACGGCTGGTATCGGTAACAAATTCACAATCTGCTTTTATAACAGGCTGACCCGGTAAGTCTACTCTTTGAAACTGAACACCAAATCCTGGGTTGGCAGGTTTTATAACCATATCAACCAAGATTCCGGTATGTAATCCTGTTCCACTTATCTTAACTGCGCTAGCAATTGTATGCTGCTTGTCTGGATTAAAATTGTTATCCATGTGTAATTTTCTCTTCTTAATTAAAACAAAAGTAAATGATAGTAGCTAGAAAAATTAAATTGAGCTTTTTTCTAGTAAAATTTGTTGAATCAGGGCTTC
>JBAXVH010000083.1:0-6156 GCA_037129215.1 Bacteroidota bacterium
CAAATGGCATGCCCTTATAGTAATAATCTAAACGTAAAAAGATATAAGCCCCAGAGAGATAAACATTTGGTAGTATAACCAAAAGCAACTAAAAGTTCTGTGAGAACAAAAGAAACAAATACAAAAGTCCCCGAAGCTTATTAACTCCGGGGACTTTTGTATTATGTATTAAGCATTAAGCATTAAGCGATTTGCATTTTGCATTAAGCGTTATGCTTTTTGCGTTTTGCTACACCAGCACCTGCTGCTAAAAGTAGAAAACTCAATCCTCCATCAAATGGAACTGCATTATCCTGAGGAACACCAGGCGTACCTGGATCTCCTGAGCCTGGTCCTCCAGGACCACCTCCAATTCCTCCTCCAGGGCCCACTTGCGCATGTACAGTTACCATAGCCGCTAACATAAATAAAAATATAATCGCTGCCTTTACTATAAAATTCACTCTTTTCATGGTATTATTTTTTGTCATTATTTATTTAACTATCAATTCAGTGTTACATAAAACGCCATCTTCTCCAGCTAAAAGCAAAGAATATATACCTGAAGCTAGCATTTTGGTGGTAATTGTTTCACTGGAAGAACCTTCTTCATGACTAATTTTAGTTGTCAAAACTTCCTGACCTAAACTATTAATTAGTCTTACAGTATAAGTTCCTTTTACAATATTATTCATTTGTAAATTGAACATATTACCACTAATAGGATTTGGATAAACAGCAACCTGTCCTTTACCAGTACCAATGTTAACAGCAACCACTTTACTATAACTAACCTGACCTTCTTTTTCAACAACTTTTATTCTATAGTAGTTTATACCTTTCACTGCTTTTACATCAAGCCAGTTATAACCAGCTTCAGCCACATTCTTAGCAGCTTGATTGTTTACTACAGTATAGGTTTCACCATTTTCAGATTTTTCTACCTGATAAGAAGCAATATTTATTTCATTAGCAGTAGTCCAGCTAACATTGATGTCTTTATTTTGCTGTTGTGCTTTTACTGAAACTAATTTCACACTCAATGCACTTGCTGGCTTAAACACTACTGTATATCTATCTTTATAATCGTTGGCAGTAGTAGCAGTGGTGGTAGTAAAAGAAATACCCAAAGAAGCTTTAACTTCTTTATTTGTAACATTATCATGAATATAAGCTTCTAGTGCAGTGGTACTGAAATTAGATGCATCTATTTTTAATTGATACGAAGTATTTGCAACCAGTTGAGTAAGTCTTAATGCAATTATATCATTAATAACAGGTACTGGCAAACCATCAATACTTAAATCAGTAGCAGTTTCAATTATAGAAAGGTTTTCTCTTCCATTGGTCATTTTTTTAGAATCTTCATTGCCAATAGTATTCGTGAAACTATTATCAAAAACAGCAACTGCACCATCAATATTTTCACTACTATTATTTATATTCTTCCATAAACTAATAGACAGAGAATTAGGCATTGATGCTCCAAATACAGCAGTATGCGTACTGTTAGCAGCCCTATTGGTTTCCATTATCGCCATTTGAGGATCAGATGAACTGGCATTCTGTATAAAGAAAGCCTGACCAGGCTGAATGTACTTATTTACTTTCGATATTGGATTGCTATTCACATGCGACACAGCATTGTAAGTTACATAAGTAGCAAATCCGCCTGAAAAAAACGTTGGATCCAAATACCAGTAACTACTGGTAATATTCTGTGTATTTGCATTGGCATAAACTCCCTCCCAGTTAATAGGGCAAGTATATGGGTTTGTAACCAAGCTAAAGTTTCCGTTTCCTGTTAACAGTTTTATAGTATTGTTGGCGTAATTGCTATTCCATACCATATTCTTAGTAAATAATACTGAACCATAAATTAAATTTCCAGTTGCTCTAATACAAGTAGCATTTACCATTGTACCAGGCTCAGGACCATATAAATTATAAGTTCTATCACCTCTTACAATTACTCTGTAACCAACAAATGGATCAAGGTTTAATGCTTTAGTACTAGTTACTACAGGCCATGCCCCATTTCCATAAAGATACATAGAAGGACTACCAGTTGCAGTCTTATCTAGTCCTGTCGCAGCATCTACCCCACCCGGTGCTGCAGCTTTAATACCAGTAATATACATACCATAACCAGATGGACTACTTCCCAATTCCTGCCAGTTGTTAAATACGGATCCAGCATTAGCTACTGGAGCACAAAGATCTCTATACGCTTTATTACCTTTAGGAATATATCTTTCAAATGTAACCTTACCTGTAATTGATGCAGATGCATCAATATGAGAAAGAGCCGCACTAACGTTTATTGAAGTGCTTTTTAAAGTCAGAATATTATTTGTATTGAGTGTTCCTCCATATATACTTAATGAATCGTATATATTCAGCGCACTACCTAATGTTACAGAACCCGCTCCTCCAATTATCAATGCACCTAAAGCATTTCCAGGAGCACTTCCCATGTAAACAGTATTTAAAACCCATGTTGAAATTGATAATGTAGAAGTTGGAGATCCATTAATAATTCCTGTACCTGTCAGGTAACCTATAATATGAAAATTATAGCCATTCAAATCTAAGGAACTTCCAGAACTGATAATTAATACCCCAACACTGGTATGTAATGTTGTAAGTTGAGGATAGTTATTACTAATTACTACAGGAATATATACGTTTGCTCCAGAAGCTGGCACAGAACCATCACACCAGTTTCCTGCTTTATTCCAGTCTCTATCCACAGTGCCTGTCCACACACTACCCATACTTACAACAGCTAATACTAAAGTAGCTGCACTATCACAACCAGCTGCATTGGTTAAATGTACAGTATATGTACCTGCAGCAGCATAAGATTGGCCATTCCAGGAATAAGGCATTTGAGAAGGACAGGTAGTAATATTGGTTGTAGAACTACTACCTAAACTGCTTACAGTTACTAGTTTTGTTGCCTGATTGCCACAAGAATTTGTATAGGTAATTGTTGCCTGTCCTACACCATTGGCCATTACTAAACCAGTACCCGCATTTACAGAAGCTATTAAAGGATTAGAACTAGTCCATGTACCACCCAAAATATTGGCAGTCAATTGAGTAGTCTGCCCTATAGAACAGATAGTATTATTCCCGGTAATACTTAAATTAGCGCCTCCTACATACACTACAATAGTGTCCTTATCGCCACATTTATCTGTATAGTAGATTTCTGTTTGACCAATACTATTTCCAGTTACAATTCCATTCCCCCAGTTTGGAGAAGCAATTAATGCGTCGTTACATGACCAGTGTCCTTCTTTATAATTTGCAGATAACTGAGTCGTCTGCCCTACACCACATATAAATGGATTTCCTGAAATAATTGGATTAACAGGACCTACATAAACATCATAAGTTCCAGATGATCCACAACCTTCCCAATAGGTTATAGTTGTATGTCCAAATGCAACACCAGTTACTATACCAGAAGCTCCATTTACAGTTACAACATTTGTGTTATTACTAACCCATACGCCTCCTAAATAAGGTGAAGACAATTGAACAGTTTGTCCAACAGAACATATAAACTGGCTGCCTGATATATATATATTATTAACAGTACCAACTGCAAACCTAAAACTAGCTACATTACCACAATCATCAATAAAATGAATATAAGTCTCGCCTTTGCCATTAGCTGTTACAACACCGCTGGAATTTATACTAGCAATATTACTGGCATCTGAGTACCAGGTTCCTCCAGATGCATTTACAGACAATTGTGCAGTCAACCCTACAGTACAAATAAATTGTTGACCAGTAATTTTTAAGTATTGTCCCCCTACAGATACTTTATACAACAAACTATCTCCACATGGAGTTGTACATTTAATGGTAGTTTCACCATTACCAGTTGCAGTTACTAACCCATTCACAACATCTACAGTTGCTATACTTGCATCAGAGGTAGACCAGGTGCATCCAGCAGTATAAGTAGCTAATTGAGTAGTTTTACCCACGGCACACATATATTGATTTCCTACAACTTTCAAACCAACCGGATCTACAATCACAAGGCTTGGAACTGAATTTCCACAAGGCGAAATATAATCAATTTCAGTCGTTCCTAATCCAGTAGCAGTAACTAGTCCTGTAACCGGATTTACAGTTGCAATAAGAGGGTCAATAGTCACCCAACTTCCACCAGGATTAGATGGGAAAAATTGAGTAGTAAATCCAACACCACATATTTGCTGTTTTCCCATGATAAACAAATTATTTAGGCCTACATTTATTGGTTTAGATTTTTGCACTCCACAAGAAGTGGTATAATCAATAAATACAGTTCCCCAGCCAGTTGAGGTAACCAACCCAGTAGCAGCATCCACTGTTGCAATATTGGGATGACTACTGGTCCATATTCCTCCTTGAACATTGGTTGACAACTGAATGGTTCCCCCAATACTACAGATAAGAGAATCTCCTGTTAATACAGGAATAGAAAAATTATCCGCACTTAAATATAATGTTACAATACTATCACATCCCTTAGCATTTACCAATGTAATAGTATAGGTACCTATAGTATTATAAGTCCCTCCATTCCAGCTATAAGGAAATTGATTCTGACAAATCGTTTTATATACAGAAGAAAAAGTTGCCGCTAATTTTGTTATATTCAAAGTAGCAACACTATCACAACCACCTGCACTAGTTAAATGAATAGTATAGGTTCCCTTACTTCCATAAGATACCCCATTCCAGATATAAGGAAAATTCCCAACACAAACACCAACATTTGTAGTAGAAGGCTGTGGAGTTAAATACACAAATCCAGCCATTTTATCATTACCATATGCAGTTGTCACTTCCACATCTCCCGAGGCTCCATTTCCAACAACAGCAGTAAGTAAATTCTTGTTTACATATGTTACACTTGCAGCTGCCACTCCTCCAAATGTTACAGTTGAAGCTGCAGTAAAATTGGACCCTACAATGTTTATCGTTGTACCACTACATGCCGCACTAGGACTAAATCGATTAATTAATGGTGCTTTAGGTTGTGTATATTTAGCTACCATATCAGGACTAAGACCATTATTAACTAAAGGGTCAGTTAGAATAGTACCAGCAATATATAAAGAATTGTCAATATCAGTAAGCATTGTATATGTTGCATCCCAACCTCTAACATAAGCATCGTAGCCAATTGGTCCAACCATTCCCCAGTTTGTTCCATCAAATACAGAAACTGCTGGCCTCATTGAATATGCTGAATCTCTTTGAGTACCTCCACAATAAATTCTACCATCATTATCACTGGTTATACTATAGATATTACCTATAATATGAATACCATCATGATTAAATAAAGCATCGTAACCGCCTACCTCACTCCAGCTATCTGTTCCAGCATTATATTTTGCTACATAACCATGCCCTGTAGGATTTCCCGCAACAAATGGCCCATTTGTAAATGCACCTCCTGCATAAATGTTACCAAAAACATCACAATGCATGGCATATATATAATAATTAAAGTAACTATCCCCACCCATTAAACTCCAGGTATTAGTAGCCTTACTCCATTTATGAGCTTGAGTATGATTATTAACATCAAACGCATTTCCTCCCACATAAACATTTCCATCAGGGTCACTACAAATGGCCCAAATCGTTGCCATGCCTTCATACCCTAAAGCATCAAAACCACCCAATTCGCCCCAGGTATTAGTTAGTTTATCCCACTTAGCAACATATTTATGCCCTTGAAATTGTCCTGGTGTATTTGAATTCGAAAAATCACCAGCAACATATATGTTACCAAATTTATCATTACAAATAGAATATATTTCGCCATTACAATTCATTGCACTTGCTCCTCCCAGTTCACTCCAGGTATTAGTAAGTTTATCCCATTTTGCCACATAACAATCACCAATACCATTTAAATGGGCTATTCCAGATGCATTTCTAAAATAACCTGCAGCATAAATGTTTCCATCTGGGTCACTACATAAAGCCCTTATAGATCCATTTGCATTCAACGAGCCAGTTCCTCCTAGCTCACTCCAGGTATTGGTTACTTTATCAAAAACAGCAACATATTTAATTAAAGAATTATTTTTTAGTCCAAAGTCACCACCAGCATAAATAGCACCAGAAGGGTCTTTACAAAGAGCCCAAACC
>JBAXVH010000084.1:0-6107 GCA_037129215.1 Bacteroidota bacterium
CCGTAGTAAGAGCAAAAAGGAAGCCACTACAAGCAGCCGCTAAATCGAAACTAAAAGCATTGGTAGCACCTATTTTGTGAGCTATGATATTTCCTGTTGCAGGAAAAAACATATCAGGTGTAACTGTAGCACAGATAATACAATCTATTTCTTTTGGATCCAATCCTTTTTTATCTAAAAGGTTTTGTACTGCAGCAGCACCTAAGTCGCTGGTTGCTTTTCCAGGTTCGTTCAGAATTCTTCTTTCACTGATACCTGTTCTTGTTCTTATCCATTCATCGTTGGTGTCAACCATTTTCTCTAAATCAAAATTGGTCAGCTTTGTTTCAGGAACATATCCACCAACAGCGGTAATAGCAGCAGTAATTTTACTCATTTTCTTTAGTTGTAATATTCTTTAAAAGGAGGCAAAAGTATCTGATTAAGTTCTTAAAAGCAAGTTATTTAGCTTTTGTAGATAATATGAACAGTCCGGTGAAAGTAATTAACCCATTTAATAACAGCAATTCTATACCTATCTGATAGCCTCCTGTCCATGCTGAAATATGATTGGTAAGCAGGTAACTTATTATTGGTGCCAGTATACATATGATGATAATGGAGGCGTTGTCTTTAATACTTCTTTTAGTGAGTATGCCAAAAGCAAATAGTCCTAATAAAGGTCCATAAGTATAGCCTGCCAGATCGAGAATTATATTTATAATAGACTTACTGTCTATTGCTTTAAATATTCCAATTGCAATCATAAATATTATGGCAAATAGTATATGGATAGTCTTTCGGATATTCATTTGCTTAGCTTCTGTCCATCCCTTTTTTCTGATACCTAATATATCTATACAGAAAGAAGAAGTTAAAGCAGTTAATGCACCATCGGCACTTGGAAATAAAGCAGATATTAAAGCTATTACAAAAATAATAGCAACCCATTGAGGCAGGTGTTGCAATGCTATTGTTGGGAATAAATCATCTCCTTTTAAAGCAAGGGTATGAGTATCGGAATATAAATAAAGCAAGGCTCCTAATAGAAGGAACAACCCATTTACAATTGCCATCACCCAGCTAAAGGAAAGCATATTTCTTTGTGATAGTTTTAAGGTGTTAACACTGATATTCTTTTGCATCATTTCCTGGTCAAGACCTGTCATAGCAATGGTAATAAAGGCTCCACCTATTATTTGTTTAAGGAAGAATGTTTTGCTTTTAATGTCGGTATTAAACACCTGGAAGTAATCGTGGTTTTGTAGACTATCCCAATTAGCTTTAGCACCATTTCCATTATTTAATATATACCATATACATACTATTAAGCCTATCAACATGCCGGTAGTTTGTAAAGTATCGGTAAAAACAATGGTCTTTACACCACCTTTAAATGTATACAGCAGTATCATTAATAATATAATGAAAGCAGTAATCCAGAAGGGAACATGAAAACTGTTGAGTACAAATAATTGTAATACATTAATTACCAGATATAATCTTGCAGTTGCCCCTACAGTTCGGGATAGAATAAAAAATAATGCACCCGTTTTATAAGCATAAATACCAAAGCGTTTTTCCAGATAATAATAGATAGAAGTGAGTTGCATTTTATAATATAATGGCAACAGTACAAATGCTATAATGGCATAACCAATTAAGTATCCAAAGACTATCTGTAAGTAATAAAAATGATTAGTCAATACAGTACCTGGTACACTTATAAATGTTACTCCACTTAATGAAGTGCCAATCATACCAAATGCTACCAGCATCCAGTTGCTATTTCTATTGCCAATAAAAAAACTTTCATTGGTCGTATTTCGACCTGTATACCAGGCTACTGCCAGTAGTAAGGAAAAATATAGTACAACGATGATAAATAGTAAAGTAGAGAACATATTATTATATATAGTAGGCAAATAAAGTATAAATCTTATTTTGATTGGTAATGAGCTATACTTTGTGTATAAAAGAGTATCAGGTTATAATCGTTTAAAATATTTAATTTATCCAGAACATACTAGCAGCAGGTATGTTTTTTGACCTGCAGTTTTTAAATGGATCAAACTGATGTTTGCCAAACAAATACTAGGCAACTGAGGATAAATAAGGTTGTGTATTGGCTCCTTGCCAAAGCATTCCTCCTCCATATCCTGTTGCCAGATTAGTAGCATACGGTATACCTATTAAATTGTATTACTAAATACTTTAAACTATAGCCAAATCAATAGTATGTTATTTATTTTATAAGTCTTTAAGCTTGATTAAACAGTATATTTACACTGCAAACCTTCTTGTAAAGTTTGCATTGCACATATTCTTATGAAAAATACGATTAAGGCCCTGATAATAGATTCTGATACAGAAAATATCTCCGCTCTTATAAAACTGCTTCAAAAAATAAACGCTGATATTATTATTGCCGCCACTGCTACAACCGTTGCAATAGGTGAGCAACTTATTTATCAGCATCAACCTGAAATTGTTTTCTTATCTAAAGAAATGGAAGGGGAAGCTGCTATATTAATGCTCGATAATAATACTATCCATAAAAATTACGAGATAGTCTATTTATTTAAAGATAATAATTGCAGTAGAGATTGCTGTAAGCATCATCCGCTTGATTGTTTGCAGATACCATTGCAGGAAGGAAATGTTAGAACAGCACTAAGTAGTTTGTATTGTGCAATAGAACTTAAATCCAGGGCATTATTAGCGGGAAGTAAACCAGTATTTAATGGAAAAATTATAGTTCATGGTATTGGGCATAAGCACTTTATATTACACAACGATATCCTGTATATAAAATCTACTAGTTCCTATTCGCATTTTTATTTAAAAAATGATTCGGAAATTACTTCCTGTAAAAATCTGCAGTATTACGTAGACCTTTTTTCTTTATTACCATGTTTTTTCAAGGCGCATAAACAACACATTATTAATCTGGATTATGTAGCATCCTATCTGGAAGAAGATGGAGGGCTTGCAGTGATGATTAACGGACATAAACTTGCTGTATCAAGAAGATGTAAAGATGCTTTTTTAGAAGCAATAGAAAAGTAGGTGTTGTACTGTATAATCATTATAACTAAAGGTAATCACCAAAGTATTTCTGCAAACAATTACCTGTTTATTTCTTATAAATAGGGTACTGAAAATTACCGTTCAATAGGCCATCATACACAAATGATGCTAAATTACTACCGTTAAATAGATGGTATAATATTAAACAATCCCCTTATGGTAGTTTGCACCCTGTTTAGAGAAAGAAAGTAAAGTGTTTTATGTTTCTTTCATTATTCAAAAAAGTTCATTGAAGTAATTAAAATGTAAGAGATGAATAAGTTTTATCAGATTATACATCATTTATAAAAACTTATGTATGATTTTTGAAAAGGAATACATAAACCAGCAAAACTTATAAATGATTTTTGAAAAGGAATAGATAAACCAGCGAAACTTATGAATGATTTTTTGAAAAGAATACATAAACCAGCAAAACTTATGAATGATTTTTGAAAAGGAATAGATAAACCAGCAAAACTTATAAATGATTTTTTGAAAAGGATGGATAAATGCTTTTTCTTACTACAATTTTAAATACCTGACAATAACGCTATCTATAAACAATTAATAATTAAGTATATAAATTAATCAAAATGAGAACACATACCTGTAAATTTAATTTTAAGTTTGAAGAAAATCTGGTTTTAGAAAACAGAAGCGATGGCGTTTATGCCGGAGTATATAATAATATAGACAAGTTTGCAACGCCAACAATGACCAAAGCAGCATTTGGCGCTATTGTTGCCGATTTTTCTGCCAAAAGAAAGGCAAAAGATCAGGGTGGTAACAAAGAAAAGATTGCTTTTAAAGCATCTACCGGAATAATGAGGGATACTTTATTCAGCATGAGTGAATATGTTGACTCTATTGCTGTAGGAGATTTGGATCTTATAAAACTGGCTGGTTACGATGCTACCTGGGATCCTGCACAAAGCAAAGGGAAATCGGTACCTCCAAGAGAAATGGGACTGTCGTTAAAAAGAATTAATGATGCTACCAATCAACTGGTATCAGATTGTGGAACATATCCTCCGGATTGTTATTTCTTAGGGATATTAACAGAAGGTTTTCCATTGCCGCACGAATTTACTGTTGATGAATATGGTAATATTAAATTCCCACCTACTACCAATTTTAATATATTTATAAATTCGGGTAAGATTGGTAAAAAAACATGGAAGAATCTTAAATCAGGGGGTACCTATTATTGTTATTATTTAGTAACCAACCGTCATGGTATGAGTTTATTAAGTAATGAAGCTAAGAATATTTGCGGATAATAAACTGCGTTAAAATAGCTGTTGAAGAAAGGGCTTGTGGAGTAATCTGCAGGCTCTTTTTGTAATGTAAATAGGATAGGAAGTGGTTGGTTTTCCATTATTTTCCCTGAAAATGCCTTTGCAGACAAAATATTTCCATCTTTTTTACTATTTAATTGCATCATGAAAGAGCCTTTTTTTGATAAGTTTGGTAAATTTTTTGTATCAGTTTCTCCTTATAAAACTACAACCTTTTATCAGCGTTTTGTATTTATGTACGTATAGATAATTTAAAAATTATTGTATTCTATTTCAAAAATTTACAAAATGTTGAAATTTCTAATTTATTAACCCTAATTTTTATAACAGTATTCTTATTTCAATATAGATATTAATGAGTTGAATTGTATTGTACTTAAGACAATCAACGATTTTTCTGCTACATAAACTTGTCATGTTTTGCTATTTGCCAGGGGCTATATGCGAATCATATTTGCATTGTCAATACGAAATAATAGACAAGATTTATGAAACTAAATATACTAAATATCATCACAAACAAAATGGTTCTCGCACTGGGAATGATGATGTTAGTATTGGTTACTTTTACTAATAATGGTTTTGCTAATAATACTATTAAATCTTTATCTACTACTAATTATACTCCTATTGATGCTAAGGCAACCCGCGAAACAAAAAGACTATATAATAATATGATTGCTTTAAGCAATAATAAAAAAGTATTATTCGGTCATCAGGACGATTTAGCTTACGGTTCTAATTGGAGATATAATAACAACAATAAAGGTAACTTGCACTTAAGTGATACTAAAGATGTAGTAGGCGATTTACCTGCATTGTTTGGTTGGGATTTGGGTCAATACTATCCAGATTCTTTAAATTATATGATCAATGGAGTATTAAAGAATGATCTTAAGAAATTTATCATTGCAGCTTATCAGAATGGTGGAATCAATACTATTAGCTGGCATTGTGATAATCCTTTAACAAGAGGAAGATTTAATGATTGTAATCCTAATACAGTTCATGCAATATTAACCGATCCTGCTACCAATGCAACTTTCAAACAATGGTTGGGTTATGTAGCCGATTTCATTGGCGACCTTAAAGTAAACGGAGTACAAATTCCTATCATCTTCCGTCCTTTTCATGAGAGCAATTTAAACAATTGTTTCTGGTGGGATAATGGAGCATGTGGAGCTAAAGAGTACACCGAATTATGGAAAATGACCGTTACTTATTTAAGAGATGTAAAACAATTACACAATATACTTTTTGCTTTTTCTGTAAACGATGGTTTTACTACAGAATCTTTTGGAACCAAGTTCTTGCAGGACTATGTAGATATCATTGGTTTTGATATTTATCAAAGAACAAATACCGCTACAGAAATGAAAGCGTTTATAAACAGAACAAGAACCAATTGTAAAAACTTAGCTGCAATAGCTGCTAAATATGGTAAAGTTCCTGCCATTACAGAAATAGGAGCAGATAATACAATGAACCCAAAATGGTGGACAGAAGCTTTTCTTCCTGCTATAAATAATATGCCAGTTGCTTATGCTTTATTATGGAGAAACCCTTACAAAGCGGTAGATGCTTCTGCAAGTTATTCAGTATCAGTAAACCATAGTAGTGCAGGAGATTTTGTAGATATGTACAACAATAATCCACAAATTATTTTCTGTAAAGATGCCGCTGCAATCAACCTTTATCGTTAATTACAATAACAAAATATGGAAATAAATACACCGGATGAGCTGGAAGAATTAGAAT
>JBAXVH010000085.1:0-6099 GCA_037129215.1 Bacteroidota bacterium
CCATAAATCTTCTATAGAAGTTTCTCAGGTATTCATCATTCAGTCCTTCGCTCAGTCTTTTAAATCGTTCACAACTTCTCGCTTCTATTAATGCCATGGATAATAATCTATCCAGCATTCTTCCTTCCTCATCTCCTCCTTTCTGAATGAACTCGAATAACTCGTTTACATAAACATCTTTCCTTCTTCTGCCAAGTTTTAAACCTCTTTTATGTATCTCATTTAATACCAGTCTGAAATGTCCCCACTCTTCTGTAACTATTGGTGCCAGTGCATTTACAATCTCTTCTTTTTCACTATACCACTGAATGATAGAAATACAAGTGGTTGCTGCCTTTTGTTCGCAAAAGGCATGATCGGTTAATATCTCTTCTATACTTACGGCAGCAAGATTTACCCACCTTGGATCAGTAGGTAATTGTAGGTTTAATATACTACGGGTATGTTCGCTATAACTATTTTCTACAGTAGACATGATGGAAATATTTGGATTGCGAATGTACTGTAAGGACAATAAAAAGCCGCAAACATTTCTGCTGCGGCTATAATTATTATTTAGTTTATTATCTGCCTCTTCTGTTACCAGAACCACCTTTGTTTGATTCTGAACTTCTTTCATTGTTTCCACTTCTTGGTGGAGTATTATTACTCCTTGCAGGTGGCGGATTAAAAGTTCTTGGAGGCGCTATATTTCTTGGAGGAATGTTTTGTTGTGGCTGTTGAAAATGTGGCTTTGGATTATTAATCTCTTGTTGGTAATTACTGCCTCCATTATCTCCACTTGTTTGATGCTGTCTTGGTGGTTGAGGTTGCTGATTAGTATTGTTATTTCCTGCATGTTGTTGAGGAGGTGCTACCTGATCTGCTCCACTATTATTGTGATGCTGTTGTGGAGGATTAGACTGACCGCTATTTCCTCTTGGAGGATTATTGCCATTAGCATTTTGTGCATTATTCTGACCATTAAAATGTTCCTGAACTTGATTTTGTCCAGGTCTGAATCCATTATTATGTTGATTCAGGTTTTGATTGCCATTAGGTCTTCCAATTATGCCATCATTATTAGAAAAGTTATTTCTATGAGGTTGTTGAACTACATCAGTAGTTTGAGCTCCTTTTACACGATGGTATATATTATTGTTCCAATCATTTGATGCATAATGGTTTCTATCACCTCTTGGATGATTGTACATATTGCCGTTTGCATATCTAGGTCTGTTGTAATTTACACGAGGATTACGCATATAGTAATCTCCATATCCATAATAACCACCATTATATCCCCAGCTATTGCAGCCCGGACGATAATAACGAGGTCCAAACCAACTACCGCCATACCATCCATTATCATACCATCCCCAACCTATACTTGGCCACATATTATAACTGAATCCCCAGCCAGACCAAGGGTTATATTGCATACCAAAGCCCCAGGTATAAGGACGGGAGAAATAATGATGATGATACCATGGATTATAATAATATCCAGTACCCCATACTACAGTAGGTCCATACACATAGCAACCTGTATAACCTGGTGTGTATCCTGTCCATACATATTCAGGATCGTAATCGTATACATATACATAGCGGGTATTATAGGCAATATTATCTGCAGGAATATTATCAACATCATGCGGTCTTTCAGTTGATACTGCCCATGGCCCTTCAGGTGTATTACTTACAAACCATACACCATTATCTACAGCGTAATATCTACGGTTACTTTTTAAAACAGTAATATTACTATTCTCTGCCACCATCATATTAGTACCATTAATAGGAGTAAAAGAGGGCTCGCCTTCGTAGGTAACATTACAGGTAACACTTTTTCTGTCAATCTTTGCTGTCTGTGGTACCTGAGCATTCATTACCGCATCATTAGCAGCCTCAGTTCCTGCTACGTGGGTAAGTACTCCATCTTTTTCAGAGCCTTCAGGTATCTTAGCAAAATCCTGTGGTAACTGATTGGCAGGAACATAGGTCCATGGCCCATTTAAAGAACTGGATTTATACCATCTACCAGAAACAAGTATATAAGAATGTTGTGTATTTACATCTTTAAATATATCATCCAGACTATTATCAGCGTATAATAAATTGGTTTCCTCAATACTTTGATAAGTGGCTTCCCCTTCTGTCTGTATTAGTTCAGCAGGACTGGTACTAACTATTATATCGGATGGTGTAGTTGCTTTATTTACGTTGTTGTCGTTTGCTTTATCATTAGCCTTTGTATCCTGATGAATTAAATCGTCCACCTTCTGAATTGGGGTAGGCAAGTATTTTACAAATGACCATCTTTCTTTTATATCTGCAGCTGAATACCAGATACCACCACCATAAAAGTACAACAGATTATCCTGAGGATTTCTTACTATAAGGGAAGGAGTATTGATAATACGTTCTAAATTAAACTTGCTATCCATTTCAAATTTTGGTTCTCCATCCAGCACAACTAATGTACTTGGTTTTGTACGATAAATAATGTTTGGCGCACTATTATTTAAGGTTGGATTATTGTTTTTCTGTTCTTGTTTTACGGCATTATTTAGTTCGGTTACATCAAACTGAATGTTCTTTTTAGGTAAATCAGTTTGAATTGCATTGATAATTAAATCTGATTTAAAACGATGAGTAGAATCGGGCAATTTCAAATGACTGATACTAATAGAAGTTAATTCAGCTAATTTATTATTACTGTTTGCCAGCGTAGCATTAAACCAGCATACACCAAAAACAGGATCGTTACCTGCATTATTATTAACCGATAAGGCTGCTCTTCCAGTAAGAGCATTACCTTTTAAATCCTCGGATTGAGGCTGATAGATTGTTATGGACAAACCATCCGTAGTAAATAGCTTTTGTGGCCAAGATGATTGAGCATGCAACGTTGAAATCCCTAAGAAACAAATCAGCAGGGCTGATAATATACTCGTTTTCATAATGTCTTATTTTACTGTTAGAACAGATTTATTTACAAATGTTATACCAAACTTTAAATTCTATCCAATATTTTACAGCTCAAAGGTAGAATAATCTGCAAAACCAATCTCTATAGAAATATTTAAGCGGTTAATAAATATTCCTTTTATCTAATACAACCCTTACTTAAATTATTCGTTAAAATGCTGTTTAATCGGTATTGAACCCTTTAATTTGTAGAAAATTAGAACAATGAAAAAATATTTAACTATTATCTTATCAAGCATTGTAATGCTTTTTGTAGTGTCATGCGCTAAAGATGCTACAAATAACACTGGTGGCGGTAATAACATCAATACACCAACTGTCGATACTTCCTATCAACCATCTTCCGCGGGATCTACCTGGTTATATTATACAAGAGATTCTATTGGAACATTAAAGGATAGTATTCTGGTTTCCTCTACTGGTAGAGATACTACCATTAACACTAAGCAATATGTAATATTAAATTACGATACTACACACCAGTTTCAATACCATTCAGGTAATCAATATGCTTTTAGAACAACAGCATATTCTTTTTCTACAACTATGGGTAATATTAATCTTGCCGGAATTAATATAGTGTACATCAACAATGAAAATGATGCTGTAGGAACTAAATGGACTTTCTCTTGTGTAGATGGTAATAATGTAACTGTTTCTGCCTTTACAATTCCAACGCAAGCAATTGGAACCGTTAAAGGGGTTGGCTTAACTGATACTGAAAATGGCGTAACTTATAACAATGTTTTCTTTTCTCATATTGATTTTCAAGCACTGTTACCGGCATTTCCTCCTACCACCAGCTATACTACTATCCAATCTATGGATATATATGCTTCCAGAAAAGTGGGTTTAATTAAGATTATTACTTACAATCAGAATAATCAGGTTACTACGGTTCAATCTTTAAAAAGTTATACCATAAAGTAGTACTAAATCTGTAAAAAGTATTAAAAGAAAGCCTGCTTATTAAGCGGGCTTTCTTGTGTTTTAATATTAACTATCTAAAATATCGCTCTTCCCTTACTTTTGCGCCTTGAATTTTAAAAATATCAGCAAGCAATGATCAGTGCAAGAAACATCACATTAGCCTACGGTAAAAGAGTATTATTCGATGAAGTTAACATCAACTTCGTAAAGGGTAACTGCTACGGTATTATCGGTGCTAATGGTGCAGGTAAATCTACTTTCCTTAAAATATTAAGTGGAGAAATAGAACCTAATAAAGGAACTGTAGAGATAGATAAAGGGGAAAGAATGTCCTTTTTAAGACAGAATCACTTTGAATTTGACGAACAAACTGTATTAAATACAGTATTGATGGGGCATAAGAAAATGTGGGATGTAATGCATAAGAAAGATGCTATTTATGCCGATCCCGATGCTACAGAAGAAGACTACATGAAGGCTGGAGAACTGGAAGCAGAGTTTGGTGAAATGGGTGGATATACTGCCGAAAGCGATGCTGCTTCTTTCTTGAGTGGTCTGGGAGTTAAAGAAGAATATCATTATAGTTTAATGAAGGATATTCCTGCCAATCTTAAAGTGCGTGTTCTATTGGCGCAGGCTTTATTTGGTAATCCTGATATATTATTAATGGATGAGCCTACCAATGGACTGGATATTGAAACTATTGGCTGGCTGGAAAACTTCCTTGCCGATTACGAAAATATTGTATTGGTAGTAAGTCATGACCGTCACTTTTTAGATGCTGTTTGTACCCACGTTGCCGATGTGGATCGTTCTAAAATAAAAACCTTTACCGGTAACTATTCCTTCTGGTATGAGTCTTCTCAGTTGATGGCTCGTCAGATGAGTGATAAGAATAAGAAGACAGAAGATAAACGTCAGGCTTTAATGGATTTCATAGCCCGTTTCTCTGCCAATGCATCTAAATCAAAGCAAGCTACTTCCCGTAAGAAAGCTTTAGAGAAATTAACTATCGAAGAGATTGAACCTTCCAACAGAAAGTATCCTGGTATAATCTTCCAGCCATTGAGAGAAGTAGGTAATCAGGTATTGAATGTAGAGAACCTTAGTAAATCGGTTGATGGACGTAAGTTGTTTGATAAAGTAACCTTTAGCGTACAGAAAGGAGAGAAGATTGCCTTACTAAGCCGCGATCCATTAGCAGTATCTTATTTCTTTGATATAATCAATGATCTTCAACCTTCTGATGCTGGTAAATTTGAGTGGGGAACTACTATTACCAAAGCGTATTTACCAGTTGAAAACAACGACTTCTTTAAAGAAGGATTGACTTTAATGGATTGGTTAAGACAATTTGTTCCTTCTCATATTACCGATGCCGATGAGCCTTTCTTAAGAGGATTCTTAGGTAAAATGTTGTTTAGTGGAGATGATATTCAAAAGAAAACCAATGTTCTGAGTGGAGGAGAAAAGGTACGTTGTATGATTAGTAGAATGATGCTGCAGAATCCAAATCTTATTATGCTGGATCAGCCTACCAATCACCTTGATCTGGAAAGTATACAAAGCTTCAACGAAGGCTGTCAGAATTTCCCTGGTATTGTGTTGTTAACCAGTCATGATCATACGTTTATGCAAACAGTTGCAACAAGAATTATAGAGCTGACTCCTACCGGTATTATTGATAGATTAACTACTTTCGATGAATACTTAGAAGATAGCAGAGTACAGGAGTTGAGAAACTCTATGTATAATTAATAATGGATAATTGACAATTGATAATTTAATAGTATAGTCATTAAATTATCAATTTGTTTTAATGTATTTCCCATTATCAATTATCAATTATTAATTGTCAATTTATATTAAAATGGAATCTACAACGCTGATTTATATCGTTATCATTATTGCCTTGGGTGGGATAGTGGCTTACCTTTTTTCGAAGATGAAAAAGGATACTCCTGCACGTCCCGTTAAAACTGCTAATCTTAATGGTGATGCAGGTTCTTTAAACTCTCAGCAGTTGCAATTGCAGGCTTATGAGCGTCTTACTTTACTGGCAGGTAGAATAGCTTTACCAGGTTTAATAACCAGAGTAAGTAATCCTGCTTTAAGTGCTCGTGATATGCAGATGATTTTAACCCAGACTATCCGTCAGGAGTTTGATTATAATATTACCCAACAGATATATGTTTC
>JBAXVH010000086.1:0-6081 GCA_037129215.1 Bacteroidota bacterium
ATAACAAGATACAAGATGTATTTGGACTAAACACCCCAAAACTGATGGAATTTTTTCCTTCTGGCAAAGCCGGATTAAATGCTGCCAGTCGTGGTTATATACCCGTACTGATAAAAATATGGAATATTAAAGCAGCCACTTATCATACAGAACTAGGCACTGAATGGGTAGCCGAAATTGCTGCTTTAAACGATACCTGGAATACGGGTGTTAAAGACCAGAGTGGCGAAAAAAGTGCTGTAAAAAAAGGCACAACTGCTACAAGCGATATTACTATAACGGTTGCTCAAAACCTATGGGATTTATATTTGCTGGTGCAGACAAATAATCAGCCACATGCTGAAAATGTAATTAATACCTTTTTCGATACTACCCCATTAAATCCTAAAAACCATACCGATACAGATGGTTTGGGCAGATGCCTGGGTATTGTAAAAGATGCAGAAGGATATGTAATAAGTGCCGCTAAAGTAGACATCATTAATAATAACAATGAAGTAATCTGGACTGGTGGCACCAATAAAACCGGGCATTTTAGAACACCAAGTTTAGCAATAGGCATGTACCATGTGCGTTTTGAGAAAAATAAATACATTACCAAAACAATTAGTTACGAAATTCAGGACGGAGCAGATATTGAAGTAAGTATAGAATTGCTGGCTTCTTTAGTAGGATAGTGATTCAGAAAGCATATTTATAGGTGAATACAAATGCTTATTTAAAAGACTAAAGGTTAAAAAAACAGATAATAAAGATCCTGGAAGGTGAAGCTTTCTAGGATTTTTTTATTAATTTATCTCATAGGTCTTTGCCCTATGCCAGTAAATATCGCTTTTTAAAAGCTGGTTTGGTTAATAACTATTCTGTAGGGTATTAATGAGGGTGTCTTTACAGCAGGAACCTATTTGCGGTAGCAACTTGCGCGACGGATAGTAGGGGTATCCTTTTTGCTTTAGGGTAATATTTCACTAAGGGTGATATAGCAAAAAGATACAACCGGATAGCCGGGCCTGAAAGGCGCGCCATAATTAATTGATAATGAAAACAAATGATACTAATTAACTATTCAGTAGCTATTATTAGCTGGCTTAAGAGTGTGATTACAATAAAACAAAAAGGCCTCGTTTGTACGAGACCTTTAATGTTTTGATAAAGAGTAAGCTAAGATTACTTAACTTCTACTTCAGCACCAGCTTCTTTAAGCTTAGCTACTAATTCGTCAGCTTCAGCTTTAGTTACGCCTTCTTTAACTGCTTTAGGAGCGCCATCAACTAATTCTTTAGCTTCTTTCAAGCCAAGACCTGTTAAGTCTTTTACAACTTTAACAACTGTTAATTTACTTGCACCACCGCTAACCAAGATAACATCGAATGATGTTTTCTCTTCAACAGCAGCAGCACCACCACCGTCGCCGGCTGATACTACAACTGCAGCAGCAGCTGGTTCGATACCATAATCTGCTTTTAATACGTCTGCTAACTCTTGAACATCTTTTACTGTTAAGCTTACTAATTGTTCAGCTAATGCTTTAATGTCTGCCATAATATGTAATTTTTAAAAAACCGCCTTCATTGCTAAGGCTCCGGCGGAGTGTTATGGAAAAAATTTGTCTCCAATTAACCCTGGAGACTTTAGGTTTTTATTTTATAGTTTTTACTATGCTTCTGGAGCAGCTTCTGCAGCTGGTGCTTCTGGTGTAGCTTCAGCAGCTGGTGCTTCGGCAACTACTTCTGCAACTGGAGCAGCTTCTACTACTGGTTCTGCAACTGCTTCTACAGCAGCAGGAATAACTGGCTCAATTCCATTAGCTAAGTTCTCGTGGTGGTGCAATAAAGCAGCAATTACACGTTTAGCAGGAGATTGTAATAAGCCAATTACTTCACCAATCAATTCATTCTTAGACTTGATCTTAGTAAGACTTACTAAGGTATCGTCGCCTACGAATACATCACCATTGATGAAAGCAGCTTTCAAAGTAGGTTTTGAACCGTTGTTTTCTTTTCTGAAAGAAGAAAGAATCAAAGCTGGTTCTTTCGGATTTTCAGAGAATAACAAAGCTGTTACCTGATGTAAAGAATCGTATACACCTGAATATTTTTCAGCATCTATAGATTCTAAAGCTTTTCTGATTAAAGTGTTTTTAGCAACTTTAACTTCTACTTGTTTATCGAAACAAGCTTTTCTTAATTTACCAATCTGAGCAACAGTTAATGTTTCAGTATCGGTGATATAAAAATTGTTGTATTGACCAAATTTACCTTTCAATACTTCAATTACTTCATTCTTTTGTTCTTTTGTCATAACTAAAATTTATTTAAAACCCGGGTCATTTTCGTCAGCGACGAATCACCAGGATTTAGTTAATTAATGGTTTTGTATCTAAAGTAAGACCTGGACTCATACTGGTAGCAATACTGATTCCTTTTACATAAGTACCCTTAGAGGCAGAAGGTTTCAATTTTACAATAGCGTGAATCAGTTCAGAGCTATTAGCAGCAATCTTATCCGGAGAGAAAGAAATACGGCCGATAGAAGCGTGAACGATACCAGTTTTATCTACTTTAAAGGCAATCTTACCACCTTTTACTTCATTAATTGCACCTGCAACATCATTGGTTACAGTACCGGTTTTAGGATTCGGCATTAAGTTACGTGGTCCTAATACTTTACCTAATTTACCAATTTTAGGCATTACTGATGGAGTAGCGATGATAACATCAACATCAACCCATCCGCCTTCAATTTTAGTTACAAATTCATCTAAACCTACATAGTCAGCACCAGCAGCCTTAGCTTCTTCTACCTTTTCAGGAGGACAAAGAACTAAAACTCTTTTGGTTTTACCTGTACCATGTGGTAATATTACTGTACCACGAACTTGCTGGTCAGCTTTTTTAGGGTCTACGCCCAGTCTTATGTGTAAATCTACTGAACTGTCAAATTTAGTACAGTTGATTTCTTTTAATAGATTAGCAGCTTCTTTAATGGAATAAAATTTATTTTTATCCACCTTAGCGTTTGCAATCTTTCTTTTTTTAGTTAATGCCATTGTTTTAACAATTAAAGGTGAATAAATTAATTTTCCCAAGGGGCTTTACCGTCAACAGTAATACCCATACTACGAGCAGTACCAGCCACCATTTTCATAGCGCTTTCTATTGTAAAGCAGTTCAAATCAGGCATTTTATCTTTAGCGATAGCTTCTACCTGATCCCAAGATACTTTACCTACTTTAGAACGGTTACTTTCTTTACTACCAGATTTTAAACCTGCTGCTTCCAATAACTGGATAGGAGCTGGTGCTGTTTTGATAGCAAACTCGAACGTTTTGTCGGAGAAAACTGTAATAATAACTGGAACAACTTTTCCAATTTTGTCTTGAGTTCTTGCATTGAATTGTTTGCAAAACTCCATAATGTTCAAACCTTTAGAACCCAAAGCCGGACCTACTGGAGGAGCTGGGTTGGCTTGACCGCCTTTTACCTGCAACTTAACGTAGCCTGTAATTTCTTTTGCCATTGTTTAAAATTTTATTGGTGATAACGTTCCGACAATTGTCGAAACTCCCAAGACCACATTTTACTGTGGACAAACTTTACTCTATCATATAGAAAGAACTAAATTTGGGAGTGCAAATGTAGGAGTTATATTTATCTGACCAAATTTTTTCGCTCAAAATGCATTTTTCCACCTGTTTCAGGTCAGAGAATCCCCTAATATGGACTATTTATCTACAATTTTACCTTTTATATTCTACATTTTAACGAACACATTACTTTTACGCCCATTATGACAATATTAGACGGAAAAGTTGCATCAGCATCGGTAAGAGAATCCCTGAAACAACGTGTAGAACAAATTATACAGGCTGGGGGCAGAAAACCTCATCTTGCAGCAATTCTTGTTGGTAATGATGGCGGTAGCGAAACCTATGTAGCGAGTAAAGTGAAAAACTGTGAAGAGATTGGTTTTGAATCTACTCTTATCCGTTTTCATGAATCAATAGAAGAATCTATTTTAATGGATGAAATAAACCAACTGAATAACGATCCTTTGGTAGATGGTATTCTTGTTCAGCTTCCTTTACCTAAACATTTGAATGCCGATAAAGTAATAGAAGCAATTAATCCGGATAAAGATGTGGATGGCTTCCACCCTACCAACGTTGGTAAACTGGTGCAAGGATTAGATACATTTATTTCGGCTACTCCTTATGGCATAATGCTGATGCTGGAGTACTATAAAATTAATACTAAAGGAAAACATGCTGTTATAATAGGTAGAAGTAATATTGTGGGCAGACCAATGAGTATTCTCTTGAGCGGCAATACTGAATATGGCAACTGTACCGTTACCTTGTGTCATTCACATACTCATAATTTAAAAGAAATTTGTCTACAGGCTGATATAATAGTAGCCGCTTTAGGTAAACCAGGCTTCTTAACCGAAGATATGGTTAAACCTGGAGCTGTAATAATTGATGTTGGTATTACCCGTGTTGCAGATGCAACTGCTGCTAAAGGATTCAGAATAAAAGGAGATGTTGCTTACGATGAAGTTTCTAAAGTTGCTTCAGCAATTACTCCTGTGCCGGGTGGTGTAGGCCTGATGACTATTGCTGGATTGCTGATGAATACTTTAAAGGCTTATAAACTAAGGAATTAGTGGATGTGAATTAGCGGATTAACGAATTTGCGAATTAACTGATTGATGAACTAGTGAATTAATTATTATTTGGTTGAATACAACTTATGTAATTAATTCTTTAAATCCCTGGCTGCTTTTTCGTAGTCTTCGGGTATTCCTATATCTATAAAGTAACCTTCCTGAATTGTTGCATGGAAGTTTCCTTGGGTATAAAAGGCTTCCAGATAATCTTTCTCGAAAGAGAATTTAAGCGGTAAGTTCTTTTGAAGTAAAGAATCTACATTTAATGCATAAACGCCTCCATTAATCAATCCTTCCTGATAGTATTTCTTTTCTTTAAAGGAAGTAATCCAATTCCTGTCATCAATTTCTACAACGCCATATCTATCAAATTCAGTCATAGGTTTAAGAGACAATGTACAATGAGATTTTGTAGAAATATGTTGCTGACTTAAGAATGCTATATCTACTTTAAATAAAGTATCTCCATTGGTAACTATTACGTTATCTCCTTTTACGAATTTAGCAGCATACTGAATGGCTCCACCTGTACCTAACGGTTCTTCCTCTATGCAAAGTTCAAACTGATCAGGACTTAACACCTGTAAAAGATAATCATTGAAATAGGTATGCTTATAACCAAGCGAAAATATAAAGCGCTCAACACCTTGTTGTTTAAGATGCTCTATAACATATCCAATAAAAGGAACACCATTAACAGGTGCCATACATTTAGGTAAATCGGGCACTGCATCTCTAAGACGAGTACCTAAACCACCTGCCAGTATAATTGCTTCTTTAATCATTTTATATGTTGTAGGTAATAAGTTGTAAGTTTTAAGTAATACAATACACAGGTAAGTGCAGACTAAAGTAAATAAGTATTAAGGCTAATGTTTTAAATACTTATAACTAATCACTTATCACTTAATACCTAATTAAAATATATTCGCTTCTACCAGTTCACAAATAATATGTCCTACCAGTATATGTGATTCCTGAATTCTTGGTGTAACTGTAGACGGTACATTGATCAGAATGTCACTTAACTCTTTCATTTGTCCACCGTCAGCACCTGTAAATCCTATAGTAGTAATACCCAATGTTCTTGCTACTTCAAAAGCCTTTACTATGTTGATAGAATTGCCTGATGTACTTAACCCAATTAATACATCTCCCTCCACTCCTATTCCTTCAATTAATCTGGAGTAGATTACATCGTAACTATAATCGTTTGCTACAGCCGTTAAATAAGAAGTATTACAATGTAATGCCTCAGCAGGAAGTGCTTTTCTATTTTTATAAAATCTACCAGAGAACTCTGCCGCAAGATGTTGTGCATCTGCAGCGCTCCCTCCATTACCACAGAACAAAACTTTATTTCCTTGCTGGAAGGAATCGGTAATTACGGCAATACTCTTCAGTATATTATCC
>JBAXVH010000087.1:0-6038 GCA_037129215.1 Bacteroidota bacterium
ACCATGTACGGTTCTATGTCCAACTACATCTATTTCGTCAGGGTTATTTATTACCCCTATTTCCTTATCGGTCAATAAATCGGACACCTCTTTCAAGCCTTGTGCATGATCGGCAATTCCGTGCGTTGTTTTATATTCTTTAAACTCCTCTCCTCTTAAATATTTGTAAGAAAGTATGGATGATTCCATGCCTATTCTTTCAACTAATCCGCTACAAATCACTTTGCCTTCAGGCATATCAAACAGTTGATATTTAATAGAACTGCTACCTGAGTTAATCACTAATACTTTCATCTGTTTCCGGTTATTTTATGGTTATTTATTATTGTTGTGCCTGTATTGCAGTGATTACAACGGTATTAAAAATATCATCCACAGTGCAACCTCTACTAAGGTCGTTTACAGGTTTATTTAATCCCTGCAACATTGGTCCTATAGCAAGTGCACCTGTTTCTCTTTGTACTGCTTTATAAGTGTTATTTCCCGTATTTAAATCTGGGAAAATTAATACACTTGCTTGTCCTGCAACCTTTGAGTTAGGTAGTTTTTGTTTACCTACGTTAGGATCAACAGCAGCATCATATTGTATAGGTCCTTCCACTTCCAGATCAGGACGTTCTCTTTTAATTATTTCTGTTGCAATTCTTACTTTATCTACATCTTCACCCTGACCAGAACTACCGGAAGAATAAGACAGCATAGCAATCTTTGGCTCAATACCAAACATCTTGCTACTTTCTGCAGATGAGATAGCGATTTCTGCCAACTGTTCTGAAGTTGGATTCGGATTAACAGCACAACCACCAAACACACTTACTCTATCTGGTAAGCACATAAAGAAAATAGAGGAAACTGTATTTACGCCAGGCTTAGTTTTTACAAATTGTAAAGCTGGTCTAATAGTATGTTGCGTTGTATGAATAGCTCCCGATACCATACCGTCTGCCTCACCCAGATACACCATCATAGTACCAAAGTAAGAAACATCGGTCATCAGATCTCTGGCCATTTCCATGTTTACATTCTTTGTTTTACGAAGCTCATAAAACTTTTCAACGTAACGGTCATATTGTTCTGATTCCTTAGGATTGATAATATTAATTTTATTAAGATCAAAGTTCAGATTCAGCCTTTTAACTGCAGTTGCTATTTCTTCTCTATCGCCCAGAATTGTAAGTTCTACTATTCCCTGATTAATCAAACGGGAAGCAGCTATCAGCATACGATCATCATTGCCTTCTGGTAAAACAATATGCTTTTTATTGGACATTGCTCTTTTAACCAGTTGATACTGGAACATTCTTGGTGTAATACCTTCTTGGTGGTAGGCATTAATTTTCGATTCAATGCTGGTAGTATCTACATACTTATCAAATTCTGCAATTGCCACTTCTATCTTATGCAGGTTATCAGCATAAATGTGCGACTTGGTATTGCTTACTTTAGTTACTGTTTCAAATGTGCCCGTAGTTACCCAGACAATCGGGAAAACGGTTTCCAATCCTTCAATCAGTTTTACAATAGGTTCTTCGGGCAATAAACCACCAGTGAGTAGCATACCAGCAACTCTTGGATAGTTTTTAGAGATGTTTGCCTGTAAAGCAGCCAGAATAATATCGCCACGATCGCCAGGGGTAACAATCAAAGTATTATCTTCTAATCTATGTAAAAGGTTACGCAGTTGCATTGCCCCTACTATATATTTACTTACCAGATTGGAAGATAAATGTTTACCAAATAAAACATTACCGCCCACGGCTTCTGTAATTTCTTTCATGGTAGGATTACCCAGATCCTTATTGTAAGGAATGCAGGAATAAAGAATCTCTTTAGGAAGTCTTTTTTTGCAGAGTTGTTTCAAAGCATCCACTTCGAATGGTGCTACTTTATTGATGATAGAGGCGAGCACTTGCACATCTTTATCTACAAATCCATTAATAGAAGACAGTAAATAGTTCACTATATCTTCTGAAGACCTATGTTCTCCATTTATAACAAGAATACTTGGCAGACCAAGGTTTTTAGAAATTTCTACGTTCAGTTCCAGTTCAAACGTATTACCATCGCCCTCAAAGTCGGTACCTTCTACAATTACAAAGTCGTTGGATTCTTCCAGTCTTTTGTATTTAGCAATAATAGTGTCCAGTATCTTAGATTCGTTGCCTTCGCTTCTCAGTTTCATTACCTGATCGCGGGTAAAGGCATACATATCTTCTTTTCTGCCTGTTAGTCCAAAATAGCTGGTAATAGTATCTATATGGCTATTACTCGATTGGTTGGGAAGATGTTTTACAATTGGTTTAAAGTATGCTACCTTTTTAATTTTACCAGAAAGAAGGTGCATTAAGCCCAATGCTGCTAATGATTTTCCACTGGATTGATCTGTTGTTGCAATAAAAACGCCTTTTGTCATAATTTATGTTCGGTTAGAATGATAATTTGCTTTGTTCAAGATGCAAAATTTAGTATTTAGAACCACAATAACAATGATGTTTGTCAACATACACTATGAGAAAGAACACTATTTGTAAATAATACAGCTATTTTAAAGATAAAATAGAGTTTGAAAAATGGAATTTGGCAAGTTTTATTGAATGAAATGAAAAACTACCTAATAAAGAAAGAGATAATAAAGAATATCTTATTTAGTAATGAATGAAAATAGCCTATAAATGCAACACTTAGTGGTAGTATTAAAAGGATTGTGGTTAGTAATTGAGAGATTATTATCCGTAAATGGAACCATGGTGGTAGTAGACAAGGAATAAAGTTAGTATTTCAAAACAATTTGCTAGTCGAGCAAAGCGTAAGGACAGTATCTGAAAAATGTAGCCAGTATTTGAAAGCATAGCGATAGTAGACTACCCGCTGTGGATAGTAACTGAACCAAAGTGGTAGTAATTGTAAAAAATGTGGTAGTGAAGCAAAAAAATTAAGCGCCGGAGGGTTTCAGGTGTAAAGCATTGGAATTTGAGGGATTATCGGATTAGCGGATTGGTGAATTAGCGGATTAATACAATGAGTTAAGCTTAATATAGAAAATGTTTTAAAGATGTAGGCCTGTTGAATATTGGGGTTAATCAGGAATAAATTGTAACAGATCTTTTAATTCATTATCTGATATATTGTCTTTTTCCGCTTTATCATAAATTGTTAGTAAGTAAACTGTTTGATGAGTGATTACAAAGTGGGTAATTATTCTTGCTCCCCCACTTTTCCCTTTACCTTTTGATGCAATTGACATTCTTAATTTGTAACAGTTTTTGCCAATGATAGTACCTTGAACTGGGTTTACTTTAAGGAGTGTAACGATATCAAGCAATTCTTCCTTCAAAGAAGGATATTTTTTCAGGAGTCTTTTAACCTGTTTTTCAAATGGTTCAGTTGTTTTTACTTTAAAGTTCATTTAAGAAATCTTCAGCGTTGCGTGCAACTTTTTTCCCAGCTTTAATCAGTTTCATTTCTTCTACAGCATCTCTAATTTCGCTGATTAATTTTGCTTTATTATCAGTAATAGGTTTTGCTTTTACAAAAGAAATTCCTTTTATAACTTCCATAAAAGAATCTGCCTTACTATCTTGAATATCTAATAGAACTTTCATGTATGTTTATATTATAGACACAAATATACAATAGATGATTTTATTACACATAAATTGACGAAAATGTATGTGATAGTGGAAATATATTGTCTTGAATGTTGTATGATTTATAAAGTTTTTTGAATTTGAAAAAGGTTTTGATTGTAAGACTAAGATTGCTTCGCTATGCTCGCAAAGACGGACAGTTCAGCTGCAAGCTAAAATAAACTACGGCACAGCCACAGGCAGTGTAGAGAAAACTCTGATTATTTTGAAAGATATACCGTGAGGGGCGTACTGACGGGTGGAGCGATGAATTTGTATTGCAAAACCGATAGAAGGGAAAATCCTTTTGCTGCGCTAACAACCATTCCCTAAAGGGGGACAATTCAAGCGCAGCAAAAGATTGGAATGATAGCGGGGGCCAAAGGCCTGCCCAAATTAATTGGCTAATGTGCTAATTTGCTAATATGCTAATGAATACATAACAGCCAAATTCTAATTATGAATTAATACAATCTGGGAGAATGGATAATATTAAGGAATGGTATTTACAATATCGGCGAGTTCCTTGTTTACATCTCCTTTGGTGCCGTACTCTACTACCCTACCCACTTCTTTGCCTTTGTGCATGACTATAAAGGTGGGCACATTGGTAATCTTATATTGTACATTTAAACTATCTATGGTATTTTTCTTTCTATCTACTCCCAACAAGAGTATCTTTTTTTCGGGGTAATTACTTGCTGCAATCAGCTTGTAAAACTTAGGTAGAATATTCTGGGTATCCTCGCACCAGGTACCGCCAAAAACAATGAGGTTGAATTTATCTGCTTTTGTTTTAAAAGTATTTATGGTATTCTCATCGATAGTGCCCCATTTCATATTTTCTTTAAACCAAGGGAATGTTGTATCCGACTCTATCACCGCACGATTTAAAACTCCTTTTAGCGTTTTTTCTTTCCCTTTATAGATGGTTTCGTACTGAACATGACGGTATGAATTGCAGGAAATTAAAGCAAAAGAGTAAACTATAAATACCAGAATAATTTTACGCATGATTGAGAGATTCTTTAAGTTGCATTAAAAATCCTTTTATAGCCGTTAAAGATTCAATAACGCTATAGTTGTTTTCTATTGCTACCTTATTTTCCTTAAGGTATTCTCTTGCACCTTCGATACTAAACTTTCTGATACGGATAAGGTAATAGATAGTTTTAAGGTATTGTATATCTTCGAATCTAAACAAACGATCTCCTTTTCTATTCTTTCGGGGCGTTAATACTTCAAACTGATTTTCCCAGAACCTTATCTGCGATGCAGGAACGCCAAACCATTTTGCTACCTGCCTGATAGGATGATACAATTTCATACGCAATTCTTCATCGTCTGGAATACCCATCTGATTTACGCCGGCATAAATTTCTTTATTCGATTTTCTACCTCTCTTACCCTTGGTAACTACCAGATTTCCTTCGGGAGTAACTTCGGTAATAGTGTCGGTATAAGTTTCCGTATTTTCATTGACAATCAAGTCGTTATCCACTTGCTCTACAGTTATTTTAGAATCCTCTACTGCAGACATTGTCATTGCGCCAAATAAGTCTAATTGTGTAAATGCCATGCGGTAAAAGTAAAATAACCAACCTTTTCCAACAACCATTTTAATTTGACGGTGGATAACATGTAAGTAAGTTTTGAAATGAATGTTTAAAAACATGTCATTATAAACTGAAAATCAATATAATTTTGTAAAATGAGATCGTTGGACATCAGAAAGGAGATAATATTTTCTACAGCGCGTAGCGGAGGAAAAGGAGGGCAAAATGTAAACAAGGTAGAAACCATGGTAGAGGGGCGATGGCATATTGCATCTTCATTATTAATAACACCCGAGCAATCCACTGTAATTCAGCATAAATTAAGCAATAAAATAAATAAGGAAGGGTACCTGATTTTCACCTCTCAAAAGGATAGAACACAGCTGGGGAATAAAGAACTGGTGATAGCTAAAATGAACGATAGCATCAACAGAAGTTTAATAAAAAAGAAAACGAGAATTGCTACCAAAATACCTAAATCCATTGTAGAAAAACGATTGAATATAAAGAAAAGGAATGCGATCATTAAACAGCACAGAAAAAGTATCAATAGAAGCGAAGACTAATTACCTGTAATGAAAATACTAAAGACAATTCTATTCTTTGCAGCTACTATTTTTGTACTTACTGCCTGGTTTATTCCCAAAAGCAAAAAGCCTACCCCCATTAAATTTAAAGTCCCTAAGGGGTGGCCTAAGCCGGTATATAATTTCAAAAATAATCCATTAACTGTAGAAGGAGTTGCACTGGGCAAACAATTATTTTATGATGGCAGATTAAGTAAAGATGACAATTTTCCATGTGCCAGTTGTCATCAGCAGGTTGTAGCTTTTGCGAATTACGAACACAATTTAAG
>JBAXVH010000088.1:0-6033 GCA_037129215.1 Bacteroidota bacterium
TTCTTGTCCTGAACGCCATCATTTTTATCAAACATCAGCTTCTTCAGGCCATTCATCACCGATTCTTTATCCTCGTTTTTCTTCCAGTCTATTGCTATCTGTTTCAGCTTACGCTCCATCTCTTTCATGTAAGCAATTCTTTCCTCCGATATCTTGTTTTTCTGTCTAAGAATATCTACCTGTTGCTGATGTTTTTCTTTGTTCAGTGTGGTTTCCAGCTCCTTCTTCATCTTATTGTTCTCCGCTACCACCTTGGTCAATTCTTTTTTCTGTTGCTCCAGCAACTGAAGGTTTTGTTCCGTGTCGTTTAGTAGGTCGTCCAGCTTATAATGTTCTTTCTCTACCATCTTCTTAGCCCTGTTTATCAGGTGCTGTGGTATACCAATTCTCTCCGCAATTGCAAAGGTGTATGAGCTACCCGGTTTACCCACCATCAGTCGGTACATCGGTTCCAGTTTCTGCTCATCGAATGCCATTGCTCCGTTAAATATACTTGGGTTACTACCAGCCATAATCTTCAGGTTCAGATAGTGTGTTGTTACTACTCCTCGGGCATGACGGTGCGATAATTCTTCCAGTATCACTTCCGCTATCGATGCTCCCAGTTTCGGATCACTACCACTACCCAGCTCATCTATAAAGAACATGGTTTTGCCATTCGCATTCTCTATGAAATGCTTCATGTGTTTCAGGTGCGACGAGTAGGTACTCAGCTCAAACTCTATGCTCTGTGTATCACCAATATGCATAAAGAGTTGTTTAAAAATACCCATGGTCGATGTGGGCTTTACAGGCACCAGCAATCCACTCTGCAGCATCACCTGATTCAAACCAATCGTCTTCATTGTCACCGTCTTGCCTCCCGCATTCGGTCCACTGATAATCAGTATACGGTCCTTATCGTTTAGGTGCACATTCACCGGAATAGTAGGTTTATGGTTCGCCTTATTGTATAGGTAGAGCAGGGGATGATAGGCCTCTTCCAGTTTCAATTCTGCCTGCTTGCTAAGGTTAGGCATATCGGCATTCATATCTATTGCCAGCCTTGCTTTAGCGCTTATAAAGTCGTACTGGCCAGCAATATTAAAGTACTGCAGCAGCAGGTCAGAATAAGTTTTTAGTGAAGCCGTAAGCTTACGCAGTATTCTGTATTCTTCTTTCTTTTCTTCACTCTCCAGGTGCAGCAGATCGTTGTTCAGTTCTATCGTTTCTTCGGGTTCTATAAAAGCTGTTTTACCGGTGTCGCTCTCCCCATGAAAAATACCCTTTACCTGACGCTTATATTCCGAGAATACCGCCACTACTCTTCTGCCCCTGCTAAAACTTTCGTCTATGTCGGCAGTATATCCCTGCTTCGCCAGTCGCGCCCTTACCTTCTCGAAGGTTCTTCTAAGTTCATTCCTTTTTCTAAAAATACTGAGCCTTATTTTCTCCAGCTCCGGACTAGCTTTATCCAGCACATTACCACCATCATCTATTACCTCATCTATCAGTTCTATGATCTTTTTCTCGTAGTGACAGTTAGCAATAATGGTAGACAAAAACGGGTAGCTGTTTCTTCTGTCCGCATCAAACCAGCGAAAGATACTTTTAGCATTTTCGCATAGTCCTCTTACTAGTAGCAGTTGTTCGCCCACCAGCATTGCACCTTGTATGCCTATTAGTTGAAGCTCCTTTGAAATGTTGTGCGTAAAACTATTGGGAAATGCCAGTTGATGCATATACAGCATCTTGTATTCATGTGTCTCATTCAGTTCCTGATGTATATAATCATAGTGGGTATGAATACGCATGGTATCGCAGGCCGCATGGGCATATTGTGTATTGCATTTCGCAGCAAGTAAATTCTTAACTTTATCAAACTCCAGTTGTACCAGAGCCGTATTGGGATATAATAGCATAAACGGCAGCAAAAGTAAGTGGAAGGAGGGATATAAATACAGCGTACAGGCAAGGAGGCAAGAGGCAAAGAGGCAAGAGTAATACAGAATACATATAACATATAATTTTTCAGAGGAAAGCACAACTAAGACAAAGTAATTCGTTCATCAGACTCCGGAACTCGTTGCATTAATATTTTTATTTGACGCGTGAATCATGGTAAGCGATCCGTGTATGAGGAAATGAAGTCCGCGAATCATTTTTAACAATCCCTGTATAAATGAATCTAGTCCGCGTATCAGGGTAAGCGTTCCCAAGATAAAATTACGCAGTCCACGCTTCAAGGAATGCAGTCCGTGAAGATTTTTAGTACAAAATCAATAGCAGATTCTAAGTTCATTAGTCTAAAATCTGTTTCAATAATTAATGGATTGCCAAACTGAATATTCTCCAATTATAATTTGAAGAATTATAGGATGTATTGCGTTAGTTGCAGCAGGGAATATCCTTTCCTACCACCCCTGAACCTGCCAAGAATTTGATGTTGATATTAGTGGTAGGAAAGATAGGAAGAGCAGCAACGGCCGCTTGCGGAACGCCCTAATTCAAGTAAAAAGTAAAAAATAAAAAGTAAAAAAATACAGAATACAAATACTAAATACATGGCACAGAGACACATGGGAATAGAAATACAAAAAAAAGAGGTTGAACAACTTGTTCAACCTCTTTTAGATTTATCTTCTGGGAATCCTATTTGGTAACAGGCTTCGCCATTTTTAATTGTTTAGCTGTAGTATCTACGGCAGCTTTAGGAGCATATTGCTCTTTAATCTGCTTGATAGCATTCAGGTAGTTTTCTGCTTCTTTCTTTTCCTGAGCCATATTGTCGGCTTTCTCGCCGGTTAAGCTATTGTAGTACTTAATCTGCTGATTGAAATCTGTTTCAACAGCTTTACCTACTTTATCGCCCAATGTTTTATCGCCTGCTTTGTAACAAGCATCCATAAACATCAGGGAAGCACGGTTGTGCATATTGTTTCTGCTAACCATTCCATAAGGGAAGTTTTGAGGAGCACAAGCTTTATCGGCTTTCTCTAACAGTTTAACAGCATCCTCTTTTCTACCTTTATCAGCAAGGTGACCAGCTATTTCGGCATAAGTAGAACGGATAGAGATCAGGTGACGACGGTTTTCTTCATCGTAATAAACTGCAGGCTTATCGGCATTACCAAAAGCAAACTTGTTCATCATTACATTAAAGCTCCAGTCATCATTGATATTTACGCCTTCCATTGGTACTAAACGGTAGCTCATACCATCTTTACGAAGGTATTTGCCAAAGCCCAGCTCGGAGAAAGGAGAGGAGAAGTAAATAGGACGTTTCCATTTATTAGCAGCGATTACGCTTAATACCGCTAAATCGTTTTTATAAATAGATCCTTTGGTAAGATCGAATTTAATTTCACTTACAATACTATCTGCAGCAGAGAAAGTAGAATCTTTTACAAAATTCTTATCTACCGGAACAGAGAACTTACGGGTAGGGAAGATGTTTAAGAAACTTCCATCTCCGCGGTCTTCCATTCTACCATGATCGTCGCTACCTACATAGTTCTTCAGGATATCGCCTAAATCGTAGTATTTATCTGCAGCAACATCAGGTAATGCTTTGTAAATTACATAGTCTCTCTTTCTACCTTCAATTTGCTCTGGGGTAAACATTACATCGATAGCATCGCTTTTATTTACCTTGTATCTTAACTGATTGATATACCAGTCGATACCCAATAAGCTATAATTGATAACACGAACATCTCTGCGGATACCTTCTACTTCCTGCGCATACCAGAGTGGGTAAGTGTCATTATCACCAAAAGTGAACAGGATAGCATTAGGAGCACAGCTTTCGAGGTAATCTTTTGCAAGATCGCGTGCTAAAGTTTTGTTGCTTCTATCGTGATCGTTCCACTCCTGTTGTCCCATTAAAACTGGTACAGAGAAGAAACAAATGATGGTAGCAATGATAGCTGCAGTAGCTTCGGAAGTTTTCTTTTGAATCCATGCAGTAATCATCATTACACCCAAACCAATCCACACTGCGAAAGCATAGAAGCTACCTACATAAGCGTAATCACGCTCACGTGGCTGCTGACCTGGTTGATTAAGGTATAATAAGATAGCAAAACCGGTGTAGAAGAATAATAAGAAGTTAGACAAAGTATCGTCGCCTCTTTTCTTGTACTGATAGAATAAACCAAGCAGACCTAAGATGAAAGGAAGACCAAACAATACATTATGTGCCTGATTGTTCTTTAAACTATCCGGCATCTGACTTTGATCGCCATATAAAGCATTATCTACCGGTGCAATTCCAGAAACCCAGTTACCATCGCGAACATTACCAAGGTACATACCCTGATTATCATTTTGTTTACCAATGAAATTCCATCCAAAATAGCGGAAGTACATCCAGTAAAACTGATATCCAACAAAGAACTTCACATTATCGGACTGGTTAGGACGACCATCTTCATATTTCTCACGACCATCTTTGTCTTTATACTTTTCTATTCCTAAGAAATAAGAGTAGTAGTCGGCATGATACTGATCGTTACTTGCATCCCAGACACGAGGAAGAATCATTTTATCTTTAGGAAGATAAACGTATTTCAAATCTTTTCCAAGACTGATATAGCTGTCTTTACTCTTCTGGAATTTCTCTCCAGTTTCGATAGTCTGAATAGGAGAAGCGGTAAATTTCTGACCATATAATAATGGGAAATCGCCATACTGATCACGACCAAGGTAACCCACTAAACTGATTGGATTATCTACGTTGTACATATCGATAGCAGGATCGGCATTACTTCGGATCATGGTAGTAACATAACTGCTATAACCAATTAGCATGAAGGTAATACACCAAACGCCTAAACGCAGGTAAGCCCAGCCTTTCTGATTGGCAATTCTTAATAAGAACCAAACCGCAATAGCTACAAGGATAAAGAAGAATATAAATCCGGTAAAGAAAGGAGCGTGGAAATTGTTTACAAACATTTTATCGAAAGCACCTGCACCAGCTATAGAATATTGAATAACAGCAATTTGTACTACACCTGTAAGAACAGCACCCAGTACAAAGAAAATATACATTCCACCGTAGTATTCTTTCTTATCTTTCTTAGCAAATTTCTCTATTAAGTATAGGATACCTACTCCTAAAACAGTACCAATAAGCATTAAACCTACATAAGTACTATCGGACAAAGCAACATCTTCGCCAAAAGCGTTTCTTAATTGCTCGGCATATTTTTCGAAGATTGCATTCTCAGGAGCGGTAGAAATAGCAGCGGCAATCATTGCCAGTACACCACCACAACCAACAATTATCTTGAACCATTTACTGATTAAAGCATAGTTGAAAGTTTCTCTTCTTCTGAAGTAATACACCATTACTACAGCAGCGATATCCAATAATGATAATAAGTGAACACCGATGGATAAACCAATCAGGAAGAATATTAATACCAACCAACGATCGGCACCAGGATTATCTGCTTCAGCATCCCATTTAAGAGCTGCCCAGAATACGATAGCGGTAAAGAAGGAGCTACAAGCGTATACCTCACCTTCTACGGCACTATACCAGAAAGAGTCGGAGAAGCAATAAGCAAGGGCACCAACGGTACCTGCCCCCATGATCTGCCAAGCCTGAGCAGTAGTAAGTACTGCATCGGTTTTAAGATTGAGTATTTTACGAGCAAAGTGAGTGATAGTCCAGAACAGGAACAAAATAGTGAAACCACTGGCTAAAGCACTCATCACGTTTACGGCTTTAGCAGCAGTAAGCGGATTGTTGCCAAACAGAATAATGAAGAAACGACCCATTATCACAAAGAGCGGTGCGCCTGGTGGGTGGGGAATCTGCACTTTAAAACAACTACTTACAAACTCGCCGCAATCCCAGAAGCTTCCATTAGCTTCGGTAGTAAGAATATACACAGCACAAGCAAAGAGCCCAACGGCCCATCCAACAATATTGTTGACCTTTTTAAAATTCATTGATATAAAATTTTTTATATTAAGAGCGCAGCAAACATAGTTTTAAAAATGTAAAACTTAAAATCAAGTTGCCTTATAGAACGATTAAAA
>JBAXVH010000089.1:0-6001 GCA_037129215.1 Bacteroidota bacterium
CATTTGTATTCTGTTGAGTATTATATTTACTCAAATTAATTGTATGGTTATTGAAATAAGAAAAGATACACCTACAAAGGATGTAAAGAAGATTTTAGCTTCCCTTAAAAATAAAAAAGCGCCTAAAAAGGATATTTCTCAGTTCTTTGGTAAAGTTCCAGATTTAATTGATGGTCTTGATTTTCAAATAAAAGCTAGAAATGAGTGGAAATAACTTTTTAGTTGACACAATATCTTGATTTATGCATTAAGAGGGGATGAATTTGTTCAACCTTACTTTCAATATGATACTTTTATCTCTGTAATATCAGAAATTGAAATACTCAGTTCTGATAATTTAAACTCGGATAGTTATAAGGCCAAAGAAGCAATTATAAATTACTGTACAGTAATATTACTTACTAATTTAATCAAAAAAGAAACAATAAGAATCAGACAACAATATAAAATTAAATTACCGGATGCCATTATTGCAGCTACAGCAATTGTGGAAGGGTTTACTCTTGTAACAGCCGATAAAGGATTTAGAAAGATTAAAGGACTATCTCTAATTCTTTTGGAAACTAATTAATAATTAGAATTCTATGTTAAGTATACACTTTATTCATTTTTGGTAATATTCATTTTCGTTTTTTATTATTTAGTATTTCCTGTATACTCTCTATGTATTCTCCTATCTCCTATATTCTATCTCCTGTCTCCCTGTATTCCTTTGTGCCTTCAATTTGCTTATATAAGAAACATTTCGGTTATTTGCACCACGATGCTTAGTCAAACTAACTTAAAATTGTTAAGTAAGAAGTTTTCATTCCTACTTTTCGTTCTTCTTTTTTGCGGTCTTCAGACACATGCACAGGTGCATGCTTTCATCAAAAAGTTTAAGCCTTTGGCGGTGGAGCTATCTGCTGAATTCGATATACCGGTATCAATTATACTTGGGGTATCTATTATCGAATCGGGCTCAGGTAAAAGCAAAAACTGCCGTTTGCTAAACAACTATTTTGGTATTGTTGGAAAGAATAGTTTGCGTCATTCCAAAGGCAGTACATACCATTCCATGTTCAAAGAATATCCCAATGCAGAAGCCTCCTTCAGAGATTTCTGTCGTAAGATGTCAAAGAAAAAGTTCTATGCAAAGCTTAAGGGCAACAACGATTATCACGATTGGGTAGCCGCTATGAGCAAGTCAGGATATTCACAATATCCTGCATTATGGAGAAAAAATGTTCTTTCAGTTATAAAACAGTATAAATTAGCACCGGTTTCTAAAAAAGAAGATGAACAACAACCAGCAGAATCACCAACAGAGCAGCCAGCAGAGTTACCAGTTAAAGATACTACTGTGGACACTATCCCTTAGTGCGCTTCTGTTTATTAGCTCCTGGTGTTCTTCTGTTTATAATCTCCATTTTAAAGCACTCGATAATATCAATCTGTTCAGCGATATTATTGTAAAAAAAGATACTGTAGCCAAAAAGCCTAAGCCGCTTCCTGTGGTGGTGGTGCAGCCCAACAACAATAAAACCTTCAGTCTTTTTCAGGCAGCCAACAGATTTACCGCTTACTATGTCGATTCCAATAAAGTAGTCCTCGATCACTTCATGTGTAAGCTAAAGGAATTGAAGTTGGGCAAGAAAAGGAAAATAAGAATTGCTTTTATTGGCGATAGTATGATAGAGGGCGATATGATTTCCCAGACATTAAGACAATTATTGCAGCAGCAGTTTGGGGGCGATGGGGTAGGTTTTGTGCCCATCATGTCCAATGTTGCCGGTATGCGTTGCTCTGCTACCCTCAAATTTGCCAACTGGAATCAGGAAGATTTTAAAACCAAAAAGAACAAGTATCCTCTGTTCATATCGGGTTATAATTTTACCGCCAAAGGAAACTCCTGGTGCGAGCTTATCGATAAATGTGTAAATAACACCAATGTACGCTTAAACAAGTACCTTCTTACCGGGCAAGGTGCATTCTGTACAGCTACTGTCAATGCAGGTAAGCTTGTGAACATCAATGCTGATCGTCCTTTCAATAAAATCTTACTCGATAGTTCCAATGCCATCAGTATCAAAGTAGCCTTATCCAATAATAACATTCCGGTCTATGGTATAGCTTCAGAGTCCGATAATGGCGTCATTATCGACAACTACTCTTTCAGAGGCTCAGGAGGGCTGGAATTGGGCAAAATGAGTGCAGACTTTCTGCAGACAATACAGCAGCAACATCCTTACGATCTCGTAATACTTCAGTATGGTGTAAATCTATTGAACAATGCAAATGAAGATAATTTCATATGGTATTACAAACCCATGATGAAGACTATCGAGCAGGTAAAGAACAATTTTCAGGGTGCCGATATCCTTATGATCAGTTCTGCCGATAAAGCATTCCGTTATAAAGGAAAATACGAAACTGCAAAAGGTATGTTTGGCTTAATCAGTATGCAGCAAAAAATTGCTTACGAGTCAGGAATAGCCTTTTACAATTTATACGAAAGTATGGGAGGAGAGGGGAGTATGACCCGTTGGGTACAGTCCAATCCACCATTGGCCTACAAAGATTATACCCATCCCAATAGCCTTGGCGATGAAATAATTGGCAAAGGATTATTTGAAGCATTTATGGTCGAATTTCAAAAAGCAACTTCTATTAAAACAAAGTAACCCCTATGAAATTCCCCATCTTCAATATAAAAGCATTGATGCAGCAGTTGGTATACAATCCCGCAGATCCATTGCTGTTCAATAGCGGTTTCTTTGTGTATTTCTTTCTACTGTTTTTACTAGGGTATTTCCTGTTACGAAACAAACCCACCCCGCGTACTATTCTTTTCTGTGCAGCCTCCTTATTCTTCTTTTATAAAGCCAGCGGATGGTTTGTAATAATGGTTGTAATAGCAGCAATTGCCGATTTCCTATTGTCCAATCTTATCTATGTACAAACAGATAAGCGGGCCAAAAAAGTGCTGTTGGTTTTCAGTATTATCTTCAACTTGTCTATACTGTTTTATTTTAAGTATACCAATTTCTTTATCAGTATTCTCAATGCAAAGTTTACCGCCCATATCCATCCGCTCAATATATTATTGCCCGTAGGTATATCCTTTTATACATTCGAGAATATAAGTTATACCGTCGATGTGTATAATGGTAAGTTCAAACCCGTAAAAAAGTTCAGCGAATACCTGTTGTTTCTATCCTTCTTCCCCAAGCTCGTTATGGGACCAATAGTTCGTGCCGCCGATTTTATACCCCAGATAAACAAGAAGTATACCGTATCAAAAGAAGACTTTTACGAAGGCTTTTACCTTATACTATCAGGGTTATTCAAGAAACTCATTATCTCCGATTTTATTACCCTCAACTTTGTCGATTACATTTTCGATGCACCACAGAAGTATACCGGGCTCGAATGTTTAATGGCTGTTTATGCCTATGCCATCGTTATTTACTGCGATTTTAGCGGCTACAGCAGCGTAGCCATCGGTATAGCCCGTTGGCTCGGCTTTCATATCCCCGCAAACTTTATGCTCCCTTATCAGAGCAGGAGCCTTAGCGAGTTCTGGAAATGCTGGCATATCTCCCTCTCCACCTGGCTCCGCGATTATGTTTATATACCTTTAGGAGGTAATAGAAAAGGAAAAATAAGAACCTTTATCAATCTCTTTATTACCATGCTTTTAGGCGGTTTATGGCATGGTGCCAACTGGACTTTCATTATCTGGGGCGCCATCCATGGACTCGGATTATCTATCAATAAACTTTGGGAAGAAAAGTCTGCAGTAGTATGTAGTAAAATAAATAAAACCTTCCTTTACAATGCTGTAAGTCTATTTATTACCTTCCATTTTGTTTGTCTTGGCTGGGTGTTTTTCAAGTCCGATAGTTTCGATAAAGCCATAAGCTTACTCCGACAGATAAAGTATCATTTTAATGCCGATAAGCTAATGCCTTTTGTTACCAATTATAGACCAGTGTTAATTATGATGGGAATTGCATTTCTAATACATTGTTTCCCCGAAAGAGTGTATCAGCCCATGCAGAAACAATTACAAAAGTATAGTATAGCATCACTTGTAATATTGTTCTTCATATTCCTCCTTCTTTACGGCTATCTAAAATCCGCCACCCCAGTAATGCCCATCTATTTACAGTTTTAAAAGAAAGTTGATATCAATTGTGTTAGTGCCTTTCATTGTTCTATTTAAAAATTTTCAAATCCCCGAATTTTCAAATTTGTATTTGCATTCCTCTGTATTCTGTATTAATTCATAATTAGTAATTCATAATTCATAATTAGTATTGTATTCTCCTGTCTCCTGTATTCATTAGCAAATCAGCACATTAGCAAATTAGCTAATTAAAGTATTGTATTCTCCTGTCTCCTGTATTCCTTTGTGCCTTGTTGCCTTTGTGCCTTGTATTCCTCAGCTAATTAAAGTATTGTATTCTCCTGACTCCTATATTCTAACTCCTGTCTCCTGTATTCCTTTGTGCCTTGTTGCCTTTGTGCCTTAGTGCCTTGTATTCCTCAGCTAATTAAAGTATTGTATTCTCCTGACTCCTGTATTCTAACTCCTGTCTCCCTGTATTATTTCATAATTATTAATTAAACTGCACATCCTATTGTGCATTAATTACATATATTTGCACATTAAGATATGCAAAATGGATATATTATTAGAGCAGTCAGAAAGATTAGTAGCAGCAACAAATTTGAATTTTAAGCGATATTTATTCAATACTATTCATTGGAATAGCAGATTAATTGGCATAAAAGGCGCACGGGGAACAGGTAAAACAACTATGTTATTACAATGGTTAAAAGAGCAGCGTTTACCAGCCAGTAAAGCAACTTATTTCTCACTCGATGATTTGTATTTTACAAAGAACACATTAAAGGATACGGTAGAAAAGTACTATAAAAGCGGAGGCACCATATTGGTGTTGGATGAAGTGCATAAGTATAAAAACTGGTCTCAGGAGATTAAAAATTGTTACGATTTCTTCCCCGAGCTCAAAATTATTTTTACAGGATCTTCCATTATCGATTTATCCAGACAGCATGGCGATCTAAGTCGTAGAGTATTAATGTATGAATTAAATGGACTCTCTTTTCGGGAATACCTCCAGATGATGAATGTAATTAATATCAATACCGTCACACTACCCGATTTGTTGTTAAATACCTTCGATGTTCGAAATAGTATTGATAATGCATTCAGACCATTAGCACATTTTAACGAGTATCTTCAATTTGGTTATTATCCATTTACCGTTCAGGACACTACCACAGTGCATCAGCGTATAAATCAATTGGTAAGAACCATTGTAGAAATGGATATGGCAGAGCTAAACGACTTTGATATCAGAAATGCAACTAAAATGTTGCAGTTAATATACATCATAGCACAGCAGGTGCCGTTCAAGCCCAACATAAGTGCATTAGCACTAAAAACAGGTATTCATCGCAACTCATTAAACAATTATTTGTATTATCTCGAGCAGGCAAAAATTATTACATTATTGTATCCTCCAGGCAATAGCACGGCCAATTTACCAAAGCCCGATAAGATTTATTTAAACAATACAACGCTCTTACATGCACTGGCCGAATTACAGGCCGAAATAGGAGCAGTACGAGAAACCTTTTTTGTGTCGCAGGTAAAGCCATTCTATAATATCAATGCTCCCAAACAAGGCGATTTTCTCGTAGCAGATAAATATACTTTCGAAATTGGAGGCAAAACTAAATCGCGCAAACAGATAGAAGGAGTAGAAAACGCATGGATAGTAAAGGCAGATATAGAAACACCACAAAACAAATCATTACCCCTCTGGATGTTCGGACTGCTTTATTAAAGCCATTCCCTGTATTCCAATTGCCTTGTATTAATTCATAATTGGCATTGTATTCTCCTATCTCCTATATTCCAACTCCTATCTCCCTGTATTCCTTTGTGCCTTGTTGCCTTTGTGCCTTAGTGCCTTGTATTCCTCAG
>JBAXVH010000009.1:0-17739 GCA_037129215.1 Bacteroidota bacterium
AGATAAAACATCACATGCGCAGGATTCCTGTAATGCATTATTATCTGGACGATACATTAGACTATGTATTTAAAATGGAAGAAATTTTCAAGGAAATAAATCCTTCTAAGTAATCTATTTCAACTTAAATATTTTTAAGCTATCATACGCCTTCCATTCTTTTTCGCCTGGAGATACTTCAAATCAAAAAAGTCGATCAATGCAGTACAGATTATTGCATGGATAAGTGCTTTAGCTATACTGGTAGGTACCGCTTCATTGCTGGTAGTACTAAGTGTATTCAATGGTTTCGAAGATATGGTTAAGGGTTTGTACAGCGATTTTTATGCAGATATTAAAATTGCACCTGCTTATGGTAAGCGAATTACATTATCGGAACAACAACTAAAGCAACTTCAGCATATTAATACTGTTCAGTATGTCAGTTTAGCTGCTGAAGAAAAAGCAGTACTGGTAAATGGCGATTATCGGGCTACCGTTTCGCTAAAAGGAGTAGACGAAAATTATCAGCGCATATGTGCTATTGATAAACATATAATACGAGGCAAATTCCAGCTGGGAACAGCAGATAAGCCTTTTATAGTAGCTGGTGCCGGAGTAGAAAATGCTGTTGGCCTTGATGTACTTTCCAGTCTTTCCGGTGTTACTTTATACTTACCCAACAGCAATGCTAAAACTGCTAATCTAGAAGAAGCGCTTAACTCCTACAATGTAAATCCTTCCGGCAGTTTTCTGATTCAGTCTGAGTTTGATAATAAATATGTTTTCACCAATCTTGCATTTTTAAAGTATATGCTCGATTTTAAACCAGATGAATATAGCTACGCTGAATTAAACATAGCAGGCAATGCCTCCGTTGATAAAGTACAACAACAATTGAAAAGTATATTGGGAAAAGACTATACAATACTAACCCGTTACCAGCAAAATCAAGGGTTGTTTGCTGTAATGACCACAGAGAAATGGATTATCTATGGCATATTATCCCTTATACTCATTATAGCATCCTTTAATATGATTGGAGCATTATCTATGCTTGCTCTTGAAAAACAGAAGGATACCGCTCTGCTGAAAGCCATGGGCGCATCATCATGGTTTATAAGAAATATCTTTTTATTGGAAGGATTAATTCTATCATCTGTAGGAGCAATTGCTGGTATAGCACTTGGTTCGCTTATCTGTTTTATACAGCTTCAGTTCCATGTAATTAAACTTGGAGGCGCTACCTTTTTAATAGATTATTATCCAGTTAAGTTTCAAGGAACCGACTTTCTGCTAATTTTTGCAACTATTATTTTCATTGCTATATCTGCCTCCTGGATACCAGCACGCAAAGCTGCATTACTTCAAGTATCCTTGAAGGGTAACGAATAAAACCTGAATAGTTTTCTGATTGTATTAAATAAGACTATTAGCTTACACTACAGATTGTCTTATTCTTACCAGTTGTTCCAATAAATTTTCTAATAAATGTAATGGCAACATATTAGCACCATCACTTTTTGCAACTGCAGGATTAGGATGCGTTTCTATAAAAAGCCCTTCTACCCCAGTAGCAATTGCTGCTTTAGAAATAGTTCCTATCAATTGAGGATTTCCACCGGTAACACCACTGGTTTGATTAGGTTGCTGAAGACTATGGGTACAATCCATTACAACAGGTACTCCATGAGCTTGCATTGCAGGTATATTTCTATAATCCACCACTAAATCCTGATAACCAAAAGTAGTACCTCGCTCGGTAAGCATTACTTTATCATTTCCTGCTTTACGTATTTTTTCAACAGCAAATTTCATAGCATCACCACTTACAAACTGTCCTTTTTTTACATTGACAATCTTACCAGTAGCAGCTGCAGACAATAATAGGTCGGTCTGACGGCAAAGGAAAGCAGGTATTTGTAATGCATCTACAAACTTAGCAGCTTCAGCACATTCATCATGAGCATGTACATCGGTGATAGTAGGGAGATTAAAAGTAGTTCCAACCTTTTGTATTAAACCAAGACCAAGCTCATCTCCAAGACCAGTGAAGGAGGATGCACTGGTACGATTTGCTTTTCTATAGCTTGCTTTAAAAATATAAGGAATCCCAAGACGTTTGCAGATTGCTGCAACTTTGTCGGCAACTTCCATTACCAGTTCTTCTCCTTCCACTACACAAGGGCCAGCTATAAGAAAGAAATTCTTTTGATCGTAATCCTGTTGCTTAAATAAGTCTTGTAAAAAATCTGGTAGCATATTAAATGTATGAACAGCGAAAATACATTTTTAATTGTATTAATAGTATCATCAATAATTCAGGATATACCAATGTATTCATAAAATCAATCTTATACTTCTAAATTAATCTGAAATACTATTAAAATGGTTTTAAGTTTTATATTTTATTTCTACCCTTTATAAGTTGTTTGCTATTATTTTTGCCGAAATTAAAATTATGGCAGACGTACAAAACGGCAATCAGATTAATATAGAAATCAGTGAAGAAGTAGCAGAAGGAACTTATGCCAATCTGGCAATTATTACCCATAGTCATTCAGAGTTTGTTGTAGATTTTGTGAATGTTATGCCGGGAACTCCTAAAAGCAAAGTAAAGAACAGAATTATTCTTACCCCTATGCATGCTAAACGTTTCATGAAAGCATTGGCAGAAAATGTTCAGCGTTTCGAATCTGCTCATGGTACTATTCAGGATATGGAACAGGTAGAAATGCCTTTTCATTTTGGCGGACCAACTCCACAGGCATAATAAAGGAAACAGCGTTTTAATACCTTTCCTTTCTTTAACAGGATAAATAAAAATACGCAGTATAATTCTTATAGGAACTATACTGCGTATTTGTTTTAGGTAAGTATATATTTATTTTTGTTTAATCATCAGCAAAGGCAGATCGGTATGAAATGCCAGACTCTTGCTATAGCTTTGATGAAATACTTTCTCTGGGAAGAAATGTACTTTAGGTACCACCACCACTAAATCGACTTGTTTTATTGTTGCAAATTCACTTACAGCTTCCAGAAAGTCTGAATTATGTGCTGTAAAAAATTCTAAATTAAATTTACCGAACATATTAGCAATGGCTGCTTTCTCAGCTGCATATATATCTTCTTCTAAATCTTTATACTCTTCATCTACATGCAATATTACCAATGTAGCCCCTGTTGCTTCCAGAATAGCAGAAATTTCTTCTTTAGGGGTAGAACTTTCTACATCCTTATAGTCGCTTACCCAAAGAATTTGTTTAATTGGTTTATAAGCACTTTGAGGAGGTACAATTAAAACAGGTGTAGCGGTGTGTCTGCTTACCTGTATAGTATTACTACCTACAAATATTTCAGATACAGATCCCTTTCCTGTAATACCCATTATAATTAAATCAATTTCGTTTTCTTTAGCTATTGTATCAATATCTGTAGTTAAGGTACAACACTCTGATAAGACTTCTACTTCTGACTTGCCAGGATTCTGGCTAACAAGATTCTGTTTAAAAATCTGTAAACTTTCCAGACTGGCTTTTTTCAAAGCATCAAAATCAAATGACTCTATAGATGGAACCATTGGATCGGGACTAACATTAACCGGAGACTGAAAAGCATTGAATAAAATTACTTTCTGTGCATTTACCTGTTTAGCAAAATCTAAACCATAGTTGGCAGAATTATGCGCAACTGAAGTGAAATCGGTGGGTATTAATATCTTTTTCATATAGCAAATTTTTAAACTGTTAATTAATTTAACGATTATTTCAGACCGCAAAGTACGGTTGTTTCCATTACTAAATAATGATACTTATCAGTATTCAGAAAATAGACCAATATATTAAACTATATGACTATAAAGTAGAAAAACTTGACTGGATTTTGTTGCACAAATCAGTTTCAACCATCTGGATGGCGATGTGCATCATATTCTGGAAAGCAACAGCAGTGCTTATACCATGACCAATAATAACAGGTTTAGAAACCCCTAATACTGGTGTTCCACCATAATCTTCGTAGTGAAATCTTTTAAAGTAAGGATCTTCGTGTACACCACGACTCTTAGCAATATCGTAAAAACTCTCTGCTAATTTGAGGATAATATTTCCGGTAAACCCATCACATACCATTACATCTGCTTTGTCGTTAAAAAGGTCTCTGCCTTCTACATTTCCAACAAAGTTAATCTGGGTATTTTCTTTTAATAAAGGATAGGTAGCCTGAGAAAGGTTGTTTCCCTTTCCTTCTTCTTCTCCCACATTAATCAACCCGATTTTAGGCTCATTAATGCTAAGAATGTGTTGACTATACAAACTTCCTAATAATGCAAACTGGTTTAAATGTTCAGGCTTGCAGTCAGCATTTAAACCAACGTCCAGCAATAAACCATTACCACCATTTAGTTTAGGAATAATAGTAGGAATAGTAGGTCTTAATACACCTTCAATAGTTTTAATGCTATACATAGTACCTACCAGCATGGCACCAGTATTACCAGCGCTCATAAAGGCATCAATCTTACCTTCGGAAAGCATATAAAAACCAACAGCTATAGAACTTTTAGTCTTTTCTTTTAATGCCCTTGTAGGAGATTCGTGGTACCCTATTATTTCAGGAGCATGAATAATCCTAACAGAATCAGGAATATTATGCTCCACAAATAACGGCTTCAATATAGCCTCATCACCAAAAGCAAATACAGTAACGTTCCCATTTACATCATCGAAATAGAATTTGCTTAAGCCTTTTACAGCTTCAAGTGGAGCAAAATCTCCACCCATCATATCTATTCCAATTTTAATTTGCATGGGCATAACTATATTTACCTATTAGCAACTACTATGATCTTAAAGGTGCTTTTTCAGCAACTACTTTTCCTTTGTAATACAACTTACCTTCACTTACATGTGCACGATGACGTACATGTGTTTCTCCAGTAGTTGAATCTTTGCTTAATGTAACTTCTTCTGCCAAATAGTGCGTACGTCTTTTTGCACTACGTTGTTGAGAATGTCTGCGCTTTGGATTTGGCATAACTCAAATTTTTATTTAATTATAATTATAAATACTAAAACTCTTTAATCTAAATCTTTAAACTTATCTAAGCCTTTCCAAACATTATCAATTTTAATGTCTTTCATAGCTTCTTCTTCCATTTGTTTCAACCTTGCCAATACTTCTTTGTTACAAAGCTCGCCTCCAAATTCTTCTTCCTTACATATCTTCTGTAAAGGAATACTCAGATTTATAAACTCATAAATCCAGTCACATACATTCAAATGACTATCATTATGGCTTATATAATAGATGTCGGGATCTTCTTCCTGGTCGTTCATCGTCTCGGGTTCAGTAACCATTTTAACTACAATCTCAAATTCATCCCAGAGATTTTTGGTAATAGCATTACTACACTTGTCGCAAACAACTTTAACAGAGCCATCTATATCAAATTTCAACTGAAAGAAACCTTGCTTCTTATCCAATGAAAGTTTGACATTTACATTGCATTCTGTAAAATCCTGTTCATCATAATCTTTAAAGAACTTGTCCTCAATTTTATATTCAAAGACATGAATACCCGGCTTTAACCCTACAAATGGAATTTCAAATTCCTTTTTACTATTCATGACCTCGAATTTTGGGGTCGGCAAAAGTAAGGTTATCCAACCGAATTGCAAAAAATCTTCAGTCGATTGTGGGTATTTTCCTTCTTTTGTATCCTTGATAAGGTTAAAATCATATATCATTTCAGTTTTCAAGAAGCTAAGTTTCCCATTTCTCTTAGCTTTTATAGTTCATTTATGTACTTATTTTCCCCATTTTGTTGAAAAACATTACTCTACAAGGCTTTATCCTGCAATTTCTTCTTTTTTACGAACAATTTGCAGCATTTTACCTTTAAGCATTGGAGATTGTATTTATTTTTTTGCAGGAATATATATTCTGTTAAAAATTATTCAATTCGGGATGAAAGTCTACCAATCACCCCGAAAAAGTAATTTTATAGGGTACGGACTTATTCATTTTACAAAAGCATTATTAAATATTTATATCGCTTTTATGCTACTCTGGGGACTGAATTATTCCCGCGAAGGCATAGGAAATCAGCTAAAAATTGCTCCCCTACCCTATACTACAGAAGATGTATGTAATTTATCGCAGGATTTAGTAATGGAAATGAACAAATGCCGTGCATATCTCGATTCATTTCCGCAGCGGGATAGTTCCTTAAAAACTATTTATGCCATTACATTCAATGAGTATAATAATGCCCGTATAGACTATCCTTTTCTGTTTTATAAACATCCTGTTATAAAGAGTAGTTTATATACTTATTGGGCTTCCTGGATTGGCTACACAGGATATTACAATCCTTTTAGTGGAGAAGCACAGGTAAGAACAGATTTGCCCCGATTAATGCTGCCTTTTATATGCTGTCACGAAGCGGCACATCAGCTGGGGTATGCCGATGAAAGCGAAGCAAGTTTTGTAGCTTTATTAGTATCCGAAAAATCGTCCAGTGTATATCTCCGGTATTCAGCATTAATAGATTTATATCGATATACAAGAATGGAGCTCTTTATGAGGAACACTTTCCCCGATGGCCCAGAAAAGCTTAGTCCTTCTGTAAAAAAGGATTTGATGTATATACATAACTTCTTTAAAAGAGAAGCCTTTCAGCAATCGGAAACCATCTCGAATGCGTACGATATGTATTTGAGATTTAATGGACTGGATAAAGGAATAGAAAGTTATAACGATGTGGTAGCATGGGCGATAAACTGGAGAAAAAAACTTTTAAATTCTAACTTGGGAGATAGGAGATAGAATACAGGAGAAAGGAGAATACAGGTTGCTGGTTGCTGGTTGCTGGTTACTGGAAACTAGAAACTTGAAACTTGAGTTATGTATTACTTTGTGCCTCGTTGCCTTTGTGCCTTGTATTTGTATTACTCCTTGCCTATTGCCTCTTTGCCTCCTTGCCTTCTCTCCAACTGACTCATCAGCCTTTTCAGCGCGGCTTGCATAATGGTTTGAAGGGTTTCAAATTCGGGCAATTGTTTATCTACATATAAAAAGAAGATGGCAATGTGTAGGTTTTTCTCTGTACAATATTGAATAAGGGGACTTTTATTTAGCCGGTAGGTTTCTCTTAGTAATCTTTTTACCCTGTTTCTGTCCACCGCTTTTTTAAAGAAACGGGTACTTACTCCTACTCCGGCTTTTACAGGGAAATCGGTCGGTGTTTCGGAAATCAGACAGGTAACTTTTACCGGAAAGTTCAGAAACGACTTACCCTTCCCAAATACTGTACCCAGCAATTTGCGGCTTTTAAGTTTCTCCTGTTTTCCGTATGAGTTGTTATTATTCATTATTCAAACAAAAATAGCTTCACCGGGGTGAAGCTATTCAATTATATTAAAAATTTGAAATCCTATTTCAAACCTTTCTCGTCAGATACAGTTAGCTTCTTACGGCCTTTAAAACGACGTGCAGCCAATACTTTACGGCCATTTGCAGACTCCATACGTTTTCTAAAACCGTGAACTGTCTTACGTCTTTTCTTATGTGGTTGGAATGTTTGTTTCATGCTTAAAATGTTTTACTTCTTATTACCTAATATTTTTATCTCTCTATAGTGGACACCATACCACTATTCGTGAAAGGAGCGCAAAAGTAAGCGGATTTATCATTCAGATATCAAAATAACATTTTTTTTTATGTTTTGATAAAATTTTAGGGCAGAGTTTAGATTATAGCCTGTAGAAATGATCCTTAATTCCTCTTATTTCAGGAATCTACATTCAATCAATTCGTTTTTATTTTAAATAGTCTGCAATTACAATTTTTCTTTGCCCCATCATTACTTTAAATGAGTTAGGCTTACTCATCAGTTCTCCTAAATTTGCTGGCAGCACTTGCCAGCGAAGACCGTATTTATCTATACACCATCCGCATTGAGATTCTTTGCCTTCTTGCGTAAAATAGTCCCAATACTTATCAATTTCAATTTGGTCTTTACAATAAATCATGAACGACACAGCATCATTTAATGGGTGGTGTGTTTTAGCTGTACTCATTAAATTATATTTCTGACCAAAAATATTCGCTGTGCACATTTCAGTTTTCCCACTTGGCGTATCTCCAAGAGGTATAATCTGCCCATTCTCGAAATCCTGATTAAATATGTTCTTGTAATATTCAACAATTTTTGAAATACTACCCCCCTCGGCACTAAACCATATATTAGGAACAATTTTATTAATACTCATAATTTAATTTTTTTAAAAGTCAAATTTAAGACTCTCTAAGACATTTCATCAATATAGAAAAATAACTTTTGAAGACTTGACAAGAAAGTGATTGAACGCCCCTAAAAGTTTAAACCATTTTCTGCAGCTGCCGCTCAAACTGCTTGTTAGCGGCTGCCATAATTAATTAGTAGCCCATTTGTTTTAGTTTAAGTCTAATATTTTTTTCATTTTTAAATTCTGCTTTCTCTTTCCTAACTAATTTTTCTGTTTTTTTATTATATATTCTTCCTTCAAAACCTCGACTAAATTTTTTAGAAAGTTCAGTCATTTGTTTTAGAGTATCTAAAGGGTTGTAAAAATTGGGATTATCGTATATATGATTTTCATAATAAAACCCTTCAACCAAATTGTCTGCAAACCTTGGTGATTTCGAACGATGTTTAGTTGTGACAATGATTTCATTTTGTTTGTCTTTATCAGCATTGGAGAAGAATACATTTTTTATTTCAACACCTAAAGTAGCCGCATTTCCGCTATAAGAATCAATAAATACTTGCTTGTAAATTGTGTCGTTAATTGGTATTAATAAATATCCTAATACTGTATAATTGTCTCCAATAAAACAAATAATTACAAGTTTTGAAGAGTCCCATTTATTAGTCTCAATTATAGGATACTTTAAATCACCTACTTCTTTGTAAATTCTTTTTGCAAAGTTTTCTGCATTTTCACTTGAATATCTTTTAAAAGTTTGAGTATAAGCAGTTGTTGTAAATGTCATTAAAAATGTTATTAATAAAATACACTTCATTGAATTAAATATTGATTGATGTTCTTAAATTCATTTTATTATCTGATAATTCAAATACAAGCATTAGGGTTTTAGTTAACGGTCTCAGCCCTTTAGTTTCGCATTTTAGCATCTAATATAAATCTGCATTATCAATTATTCATTGTTACTACAGCTCCGCCCCTTCAGTAACAGACATTTTTAAGTTTTATGTTCTCAAAATAAACGGATTTAGCATTCCCTTCCAAAACCTTTTCTCCCAATTTTGCTTCAGAACTCATATAAAAAGTTTATTATATCTATCATTTTAATAATGCTAAACCAATAAACGTTTATATATCAATCATTTTAAAAATTGTAGAGCAATAAACAATTATATACCAATCATTTTAATAATTGTAGACTAATAAACGTTTATATACTCATCATTTTAATAATTATAGACTAATAATCGTTTATACATCTATCTTTTTAATAATTGAAAATAAATAAAAAGTAAGAAGTATATAAATGTGTTATGTACTGAAATATGAAGTTGATTCTTTAAATAACAGCCTCTTAATTATTCAATAATTAAAATATAATCGATAGTATTTAAGGTTAAAAAGCTATAAAATAACCTTTATATACCGCTAAAAATCATTTCAACAAAATACTTACTGCTATTTGTGTTAAATGTTCTATTGCATAAACATTAACGTTGTTTGTAAGAATATAAGCACAAACCTTTACATGAATATAAAAAATGTTCATTTAAATAAAATGGTTGATTATGAAAAGAGGTAATAGATTTCAAAATTTTTACAGCGATTTATTCAATGTTCCTACAATTACTGATTCCAGATTACAGTTGTTTTGCAGGTTTGTAATTGCTACGCTAACTTCAGCAAATATTTCTGGTATTTTAGATGCCGTACTCGGACCATTAAACATTGCTTATCAGGCATATTTTGACGATTCAAAAGACAAAACTGTAAATAAAGCAATTAAAGAAAGCTCTACCCTTGGTTTAAACAGTGTTGTAAAAAAATTTGCAGATGCTGTAAGATCAAAACACCATCTCATTTCCAGTATTTATGCAGAAGGTAGTATGGAATATAAAGAATTTTTCCCTGGTGGTCTTACTGCTTTTTCAAGGCTAACAAGAGGTAATATTTTAGAAGTTGCCAATCAATTTTCTATTACTGCAGAAAAATACAAATCTACATTAGGTGGCATTGCATTTGCGGCTATTTTTTCGGGTTACAATAACAGTATCATTACTGCTGTTGCTAACCAGACAGACAAAAAAGGTATTGCTAAAACAATCAATTCAGAAATCATTACTATGCGTGCACCTGTTGAAGATGCTCTTATGGCTGTAATGTATAAAATAGGAAGCCTATACGCACCAAACTGGGATAAGTGTATATCATTCTATGATTTTAGTCTTTTATCAGCAGCTCATCACACAAAAGGGACTACCAGTAAAGGTATTTTACTGAGTCTGGAAAAAAGTAACTGTATGGATGAACCTGTTTTGAATACTACGGTCTTTTTATTAAAGAATCCCAATATTGTACCTTTATATTATTACTTGAGTGAAGTAAAGAATGGAGTAATGTTAGGTACGGAAATAGAGATAAAACCAAGTACCAACTATGTAGCACAATTTAATGAGTTTGGAACATCTTCAGGATTGTTCTTAAATGTAAAAAACAAGACCGATTACATAGTAAACTGGGAAGTACATATAGACTAATCATTACAACATTAGTTGTGAGTATATATTTTGTTTTTAAATATAAAAGAGGGTTATCATGCAAAACATGCTAACCCTCTTTAGTATTAATTACCTGATTACTGTATTCAATTATCAAATTATCACATTTTCAAATTATCACATTAATTACTATCTTCTTCTTTTCCAGTGGCCTGGTTTCCAGAACCATCCTCTACGATGATTTACCCAATGTCCTGGTACCCAGAATGCTCTTTCGTACGGTGGTTCCATCCAATGGCCACCTACAAATACATACCCACCATTTCGGGCCTCCCACTCCTCTTCTACCCATACATGCCTGGGTGATGGAGCAATTACTCTTTCGTACCTTGGCAATGCCGGGCGAACAGTTACAACTACCTGTGCCTTTACTGTAAAAATGCTGAATAGTACTCCCACTATCAGTAACTCAATAAATTTATTACCTGCTTTCATATAAAATTATTTGCTATTACTGACGGGGAAGGGAGAAAAAGGTTTAATGGATTAATTGTTTTACTGTTTTTAAGGATTAATGTTTGATTGTAAGATTCAATTGCAGATAATGCAACAAACCAAGAGAAACTGGCTACCCTGAATAAACAATAGATAATAATTTGAAAAACATACAAAAGGGAAGCCTGAAGGGGTTTAATAAATCAGTTGAACATATTAACCATTAAACAATTGACCAATTCAACCACAAAACAATTAAACAATTAATCTCCTCCCTTTATTTGTTAAAATTATTTCCCTTTTCTGGGCTAATTACTTCACCGGAATTGCTACGGTATCTCTTTTACCTGGCGTATTTCCTTCCAGTACCTTTTTTACATCTACAATGTATTGTTCCTTGTAATGAAGGCTTTGTTCCAAAGAATCGGTACGTATTTTAAGTAGCTGCAGTTCGGTCTTGCTATCCATATTACCGTAGCCTGGAATATAATATTTAAGCGGTGTAAATACAATCAGCCCCACCGTTAATCCTACCAGCAATATAAAAATTACGCTCATAGAAATGTATACACTTATTCTACTGAGTTTAAAGGTAATTACCTCTTCAAAAGTATCGTCGTTCATCACTACGAGCCGATACCTGTTTTGTAATCTTTTAATCGAAATATTGTCTGTAAACTTTGCCATTGTGTTAAATCAGGTATAAAGGTAATCAATACCTTGTTTCATAATTTCATTGGGAATAAAAAATAACTGTATTTTTAACCGCTGCTAAAATGGCAGGTATTTATTTTTCTGTATGAATATTTTGCGAAAATATATTTATTCCCTTATACTATTGATGTTGAGTGTCAATTCTTTTGCTCAGCCCAATACTACTATCGATCTTGAAAAAGATAAACCAGAGCTCTATAAAACCCGGTTACTAAAATCGGAGAAGACAACAGAGGGCAAACTGAAGTGGAATAAAAAATTCTATAATAACCTTGTTTCTAAGTTCAACTATAATTTTAATGCTACCAACCGGTTAAACGAAGTGATAGCAAAAGCGAAGTTGCAGAACAAGGACGACTATACTAAACTGCTGAACTTTTACAACTATACGCTTGATGCTACATCGGGCGTAAAAGGCGAACTGGATTCGGTAATTTACAAGTGTAATTCGGGTATCCTGCTACACGATCTAAGGAGCGACTGGGTAGACGATTTATACCTGCTGCTGGGTAAGGCTTATCTGTATCGCAAAAACTTCGATTCGGCTTACAGGGTTTTTCAGTATATCAACTATATCTATGCACCAAAAGATGATGGCTACGATATACCTATTGGTAGCAATGCCAGCAATAACGATGGCGTATTTACAGTAGCTACCAACGAGAAAACATCGCTGGTAAAAAAGCTGACCAAGTATCCGCTTCGCCGCAATGATTGTTTGCTATGGATGGTGAGAAACTATACCGAACAAAAGCAACTGTCTGAAGCATCTGGACTGGTATCTATACTGCAGAACGATCCTGTATTTCCTAAACGTTTACAAACCCGTTTATACGAGAACATTGCTTACCTACGCTACAACGAGCAGGCTTATGATAGCTCGGCAAGGTACTTGCTGAAAGCAATAAACAATGCCGAAGACCGTGGCGAGAAAGCACGCTGGTATTACCTGATAGGGCAAATGCTTAATATTACCCACAAAGACTCTGCTTCGGTAGCTGCTTTCAATAATTCTATTAAGTATTCTGTAGACCCATATATGGAAGTATATGCCCGATTGAATATTGTAAAAATAGCTGCAGGCAACAAGAAAGAAAATTCGCTGAATGCCAATCTGGATGAACTGTACAAAATGGCAAAGCGTGATAAATATGCTGGCTATCGCGATATTATTTATTATGCTACAGGAACCCTGCAGATACAACAGAAAGAGTTTAAAAATGCGGACAGAGATTTACTGAAAAGTGTAAAATTCAGTAATGATAATCCTGAACAGAAACAAAAGAGTTTTCTGTTGCTGGCCGATGTAAATTATGATAATAAAAAGTTTGTAAAAGCATCGGAATACTATGATAGTGTAGTAGTGGAAAAACTGACTTTGCAAGAAGATAAAGACAGGGTACTTGCCCGCAAAACTGCATTGAAAGATATTGTGCAGGAACTGGCCAACATACACCTGCAGGATAGTTTGCAGGAACTATCAAAGCTTCCGACTGAAGATAGATTAAAGGCAGTAAAAAAGTTATACAAAAGACTTAAGAAAGAGCAGGGACAGAAAGATGATTCCGGTGATATAGATTATGGTGGTAGTTTAGATAATACTTCTACGGCTCCTACACTGGTTTTCTCGAGCGATGCTGCCGGCAAATCGGAATTCTATTTCAATAGCAACAGTCAGAAAGCTACTGGCTTAAAAGATTTTAAATTAAGATGGGGAAGCCGTCCGAATGTAGATAACTGGCGCCGTCAAAGCGCTACAGATCAAATGACTACTAACAAGGGAAACACTGGTAATCCAGGCAATCCTTTTAGTGCACCCAATGCTATGATGTCGGATGTGGATGTGGATGTACCGGGTACTGCTGCACCAGAAAAGGAAAAGAACGATTCATCTTTCCTAACCTTCGAAGGTATGCAGCTGAATATTCCAGTTACTAAAGCTAAGAAAGATACTTCCGATACTAAACTGGTAAGAAGTTTACTGAATAACGGGAATACTTTCCAGGAAAAGCTCGAAGAATATCCTACGGCAATAGATCAATATGAAGACATTTTCAAACGCTTTAAAGAGCCTGCTTACGAAATAGAAGCATGGTATAATCTGGCTAATGCGTATCGCAAAATAAATAAGATTCGTCAGGCTGATTCAGTATTGGCATTGATGAATAAAAAATATACTGCTAAAGCAATCGATTCTGTTGCGCAGCTTAAAAATGCTCGTCCGGGATTAAAGAATGCTACCCTGGTGTACGAAGATATTTATCAGTTATTTTACAACGAAAACTACGGAAAAGCAGTAGCTACAAAAGCGAAGGCCGACAGTATATTTGGTAAGAAATACTGGACTCCACAATTGCTGTTTATAGAGTCGGTTTATTATATAAAACAAAGAGAAGATAGTACGGCAATAGCCAAACTAACCGTTATAGCGGATAGTCTGCCAAAATCTGACCTGACTGATAAGGCAAAGAAAATGATTGAAGTTTTAAAGCGTCGTCCTTCTATAGAACGTTACCTGAAAAAATTACAGATAGTAGTACCCGAAGATCCTTTATCAAAGAGAGTAATACTTACTGAACAAGGAACCTACAGATTGCCATCTCGTCATGATGCAGATAGTATCATCATGCATACACCAATTACGTTTAGTCAGCTGCCTAAATTTACCGCTACTAAACTTAGTAGAAACTTCTATCTAAGCTTATTTGGCTTCGATTATACACTGGCCGATACCAACTATGTAATTATAGCGATGTATCATCAGGATATGGTATACGTAAACGAAGCTAAAAAAGCATTTGCTGCGCATAACAGCGACCGTAACAATGTACTTAAAGTGGTTACTACTTACACCTCAAATTATAGCAGCGATACCAACTTTATAGTAATGATGCCATTCCTGAATACAACGCAGGCCTTTGACTATATTGCTAAGAAGAAACCTATGGCTGGTAAAATTTCTCCGGTATTAAAGCCTGGCACTTTTGATATGTTTATTATTAGTAAAGGCAACTACGATATACTACAGAAGAAGAAGAACCTGCCTGTTTACTTCGACTTTATAAAAGAGATTTATAAGGGACAGATGAATTAAGTAGCAGGTTACTGGTTTCAAGTTACAAGTAAAAAAATGCCAGTTTAATAAATTAAACTGGCATTTTTTATTATATAGATTTACGATATGTGGTTAATATAATGACCAATGCGAATAAACCAGAAACTGGAAACCAGTAACTTGTAACCATCCTACACCAAAGTAATTCCTTTATCGGAAATAGTTATTTTGCGTTGTCTGAATAATGTTCCAACGGTCATCTTAAAAGTCTTCTTACTCATACCAAAGAATTCGTAAATTTCTTCCGGTACTGACTTATCATGATAAGGAAGGAATCCATCATTTTCTTTTAATAAACGGAGTACTTTATCCAGCTCATCTTCTACCCTTGCATAGCCAGGTTTTCCCAGTACTACATCTAGTTTATTCTCCGGTAAAATAGTCTTTATAAAACCTTTAAATTTATCGCCGGGCTGCAATGTTTTAAACACTTCATTATCGTGCAATAAACCAATATGAACATTGTTTACAATCATGGCATAGCCAATCTCGGTTTTGCGGTAAACAACCAGATCTACTTCCTCTCTTTCCTCTACAGTCAGATCGTCATTATTCAATTTAGAAGCAATTCTTTCTGTTGCAGCAACTCTTCCAGTCTGTTCGTCCAGATAAATTTTCACCAGGTACTTCTCTCCTATCTGCATTCCCTTTATCTGTTGCGATGTAGCAACAAATAAATCCTTTTCCAGGCCCCAGTCAAGAAAAGCTCCATGACGGGTAAGGTCCACACATTCCAGCATCACTATATCACCTACAATCCCTTTTGGTTTAAGGGTAGTAGCAATTATTCTATTCTCGGAATCATGGTATAAAAACACTTCAACTTCATCTCCCTTACGGGTAGATTTTGGAGCATATTTACGAGGCAGTAAAATGCCTTCTTTACCATCATCCAGATAAAGACCTATCTCTACATTGCGAAGCACCTGAAGAGTATTATAAACGCCAATATTTATCATTATTCTATTTGTAATTGGGCACAAAGGTAGGGAGGCGAGGCTGTTGGAAGTAATAAGTTGTAGGTTTTAGGTAATGAATTGATAAGATAATTGATGAAAATTCTAAGTAAAACATGTGCATTTAAGATACTGAAGATTAGTATGAATTCACTATTTCAATTGTATTAATTGCAAAATGTATTCTCCTGTATTCTAACTCCTACCTCCTATTTCCCTGTATTTAAAGTTCTTTTAAAACAACGTTTGTATACCGTGTTTAATTCTGAATTCATGCTGTAATAGCCATTTCTTTCTCATAAGGCCACCCGAATATCCTGTAAGGCTTTTATCGGTACCTATAATTCTATGACAAGGAACAATTATAGCAATCTTATTTTTACTATTGGCGCCGGCAACAGCTCTTACAGCTTTAGGATCGCCAATTATCCTGGATAGTTCGGCATAGCTCATTGTTTTGCCAAATGGGATTTCCAGCAGCTTACTCCAAACTTCGGATTGAAATTCGGTACCCTCCTGATGAACAGGGATATTAAAATCTTTGCGCTTTCCCTGAAAGTATTCTATCAGTTGTTCGGTACAATGATGAAGCACATCACTGATGCCGGGTTCACCATGCTTTATCTGACTCTTATTGTCGATAAAAGTAAGCTCTGATACGTAGGTTTCTGTACCCCCTATTCTGATGAGACCTGTAGGACTTTCGTAATAAGTATAGTACAGTTCCGTCATGTTTTGATGATAATTCATAACTATAATAGTTATTAAAACGAAATATTGAATTTCTTATTGTAAACAGTAATAAAGAATATTGGCAATAGCTGTTTTAAAATATTGAAACAATAATTAGAATTTTTTATAACTTGCTTATCTCTATTTTCGCAAATCAAATCAACTGTTTATGAAACTTAATATGATCAGGTTTTTAGGAGTAGTTTTAATTGTTGCCTTCTTTTTTACAGGATGTAGCAGAAACCCTATTACGGGACGTAATCAGCTTTCTCTGGTATCGGAAGGCGATGTAAGAACACTGGCACTCACCCAGTATAAACAAGTATTAGATTCTGCCAAAGTAGTAAAGACAGGCAAGAATGAAGAAATGGTGAAACGTGTGGGATTTAAAATTGCAGCCGCAATAGGGGAATACTACAAGCAGATTGGTCAGGCAGATGCTTTGGATGGATATGCATGGGAATTTAACCTGATAGAAAGTAAAGAAATAAATGCATGGTGTATGCCAGGCGGAAAAGTAGTAGTATATACAGGGCTCTTACCATTAACACAGAACGAAACTGCTTTGGCAATAGTTTTGGGTCACGAGATTACCCATGCAGTTGCAGGTCATGGAAGAGAAAGAATGAGTCAGCAGATGATGGCGCAACAGATAGGTGCTATTGGCGATATTGCCTTAGGTAATAATCCAACTGCTGTAAACATATTTAATCAGGTATATTCTCCTACTGCTTCAGTTGGCGTGCTGCTACCTAATTCCAGAAAACAGGAATACGAAGCAGACCATTATGGATTAATATTTGCTGCAATAGCTGGCTACAATCCACAGGAAGCAATTCCTTTCTGGCAAAGAATGTCATCAATGGGAGGCAATAAACCTCCTGTCATTTTAAGCGATCACCCAGCAGATGCTGATAGAATTGCAAAGCTTCAGGAGCTGATGCCGGAAGCATTGAAATATTATAAAGTAAGAAAGTAGAGAATAGTAAATGTTATAT
>JBAXVH010000090.1:0-5985 GCA_037129215.1 Bacteroidota bacterium
TCACGTCGTTTGTATTGTTTTCCGTTAAACGATTTAAACGTACTTTTTCTCACGACTCACGAATTCACGACGCACGATGTGTTCTTCCGATATTTTCATCATTCAATTGAAACAAAATGAACAAAATAATAATCATAATTGGCTTAATATTCATCAGCAATATTACCATAGCAAATACCATAAAATATAATATAAACGACACTGCAATTACCATAAAAGTCTTAGGCAACTGCGGTCAATGCAAGGATAGAATAGAAGATGCTGTAAAAGTAAAGGGAGTAGATTCTGCCTCCTGGGATGAAGATACAATACTGTTAAGTGTAAGATATAATCCCAATGTCATTTCACTCGATAAACTTCATACTTTAATTGCTAAAGCCGGCCATGATACTGAGCTGAAGAAAGCGAACGATAAAGTATATAATAAGCTTCCTGACTGTTGCAAATACCGTATAGAAACTAGCGAAACTATGCACCATACTGTTGCTATAAGAGGAGTAGTGATGGAAGAAGATAAGAAAGGAAATTTTAAACCGTTAGTAGCGGCCTCCATTAGAATTTTAAATTCAACTGAAGGTGTTAAGTCCGACGAAAATGGAATGTTCTCTCTTTTACCTTCGTCTGATAGTACTATTATTGTGGTAAGTGATTCCGGATTCAAATCTGACACTATTGCTATTAATAATCAAAAACAAATTACGGTAATACTGGCTTCCAACAATCAGTTGAAAGATGTAACCGTTATGGCAAGACAAGGCGGTATGTATGCTTCTACTGTAAGTACCATGAAGACACTGATGGTGAACGAAAAAGAGCTGTTTAAAGCTGCATGTTGCAACCTTAGCGAAAGCTTTGAAACCAACCCTTCAGTGGATGTTTCTTACAGTGATGGTATTACAGGGTCAAAACAAATTCAGATGCTTGGGCTTTCTGGTATCTATACGCAATTAACGGTAGAGAATATGCCTGGCCCTCGTGGTTTGGCAACCGCTAATGGATTAAGTTTTATACCGGGTACATGGATAGAATCTATGCAGCTTACCAAAGGAACAGGCTCAGTTGTGAATGGATTTGAAAGTATAGCTGGACAGATAAATATAGAAGAGAAGAAACCCGAAAAGAGCGAAGCGCTATATGCTAATCTATATGTGAATGAAACTGGCAAGACAGATATTAATTTAAATCTGTCGCAAAAGGTTAATCGTAAATGGTCAACTGCTTTATTGTTACACGATGATTTTATGGGTAATAAGTCGGTAGATATGAACAATGATGGTTTCAGAGATATACCTTATGGCAACTTGTTTACCTTGATGAACCGCTGGAAATATGATAATGGTAAAGGATTGATGGGCCAGGTAGGAGTAAGACTTTTATGGGATGATAAAACAGGTGGCTCCCTCAACTTTAATCCTGTTGTAGATAAAACAGACACCACTCATTATGGGTTAGCTTTAAAAACGGAACGGTACGAAGTGTTTGCTAAATTAGGGTATGTGTTCCCTAAGAAAAAATACAAGAGTATTGGCTTTCAGGTTGCCGCTTTCAAACATAATCAGGATGATTATTTCGGCTTCACAGACTATAGTGGGGTACAACATAATGTATATGGAAACCTTATCTATCAATCTATCATAAACTCTACCATTCATAAGTTTAGAACAGGTCTTAGCTTTTTGTATGATGATTATAAAGAGGTGTTAGATACGAACCATTTTGTCCGGAAAGAAATTGTTCCTGGAGCTTTTGGTGAATATACTTTTCTGCCCAATAATAAGTTCTCCATAGTAGCTGGATTAAGAGTAGATAATCATTCTATGTTTGGAACATTTGTTACTCCAAGGCTGCATATCCGCTATCAGCCTTTTAGTAAAACTACCATTCGTTTAAGTGGTGGTCGTGGTCAAAGAACGGCTAATATTATTGCGGAGAACTTAGGTATGCTGGCAAGCAGTCGGGGTATTATTTTCCCATTAAATCATATAAACGAAAACTATGGCTTTAAACCTGAAGTGGCTTGGAATGAAGGTATTTCTATTGATCAGAAACTAAGACTCTTTGGTAAGGAAGCTACTTTTAGTATAGAGTATTTCCGTACCGATTTTACCAATCAGGTAGTAGTAGATATGTATCAGTCTGCAAAGACGGTTAATATCTATAACCTGAATGGCGCGTCTTATAGCAACGCATTTCAAACGGAGTTAAACTTTATTCCTTTAAAGAATGTAGAAGTTAGAGTAGCGTATCGCTGGTTCGATGTTGCTACTAATTATAGTGGTATGCTGATGGATAAACCCTTGGTGGCAAAGAACAGGGCATTCATGTCATTGGATTATGAAACCAAAAACAAGTGGAAGTTTGATTATACAGTGCAATGGGTTAGTAGTAAGCAATTACCTTACCTGAAGGACAATACGGCTGCTACGGACTTCCCTGAGCAATCTCCTGCTTATTGGCAGATGACAGCACAGGTAAGCAAAGGTTGGAAGAATGTAGATGTATATCTTGGAGTAGAAAACCTAACCGATTACAAACAGGATCATTTGATTATTGACCCGACTAATGCATTCGGAAAAAACTTCGATGCATCGGTTGTTTGGGGACCGGCTTATGGAAGAATGTTCTATGCTGGATTTAGATGGAAGCTATTGAAATAAAGCGTTAGAAAAAGGACAAGACCATAAGCTAATATAAAAAGGGGATAATTCATTCAAAATGAATTATCCCCTTTTTTGTTATTTGTTTTGAATCTATTTGTTTGTCGAAGCTTCATTGTTTAATTGTATCTGTTCTTCTGCAGTTACAACTATTTCAGGCTTCCCTTTATACAACTGTACCTTACCGGTAACACATACATCTTTTCCTTTGTAAAAAACTTCAGGAGGGTTTTTAAAGTTAGCTCTTTTATCAGACCAGATAACCAAGGTTAAAGGATTGTCTGGATAGTCGGCGCCAGCATTTAATAGGGTAGGTGCTTTAGAAGACTCTATATACTTTCCACCATAGATTTTTGTACAAACTTTTACCAGTTCACCTACATGTTTAGGAGCTTCTTCTATAGTAATTACCTTAGGTGCAGCTGCTACAACGGGTGTAGGTTCTGGTATTTCTGCTACAACAACTTTTTGTGTATTATCCGTAGCAACTTTTGAATGATCCGTTCCAAATATTTCTTTTAAAACAGCAGCTAATCTTATCCCACCAATAAAGATTTGTTTCTTTACAGTTTCCGCATTTTTATCAATATAAGCCTGTGTTATTTTACCATCCTTAAAATCGTATACATCATCCAGATAACTTCTGGAATCGTTCATCCAGCGAATAACATTTATTTTTTGAAAGGCAGCAATTTGTTCTTTCGTATAATTGTCTTCCATCTTTATACAATCTTCCAAAGTGATATTTTTCGCTTGAATAATCTGTCCATCCCAGAAACTATGAAGATTACCACTATACACTGGTGATGTAACCATAATAGTATTACCACCTTTATCTACTGAATATCCAGTGTGTAATGGCTGGTGAAGATCGCCTACCAGGTGAAATAAAATCTGTATGTATTCTTTAATTTTACTATCCTTTAAATTCTCTCTGTTCTCCAGAATTTTAATCGCACTATTAATGATAATAACTGCATTTCTGTCCGTAGCCTTATTCTCAAACTTCTGTCCTTTATCTACATCTACATAATGCCATGATCTCATGTAATTATAAAAGTCGTTACTTTTTATATCATCCATCCAAGTTGCGGCATCTTCTATGCTCATACTTCCTAAATAATGTTTTACAGTATTCTTTGTTTTTTCATCCAGATAATGGAATGCAACTTCAGCTACTAAATGGTGCCCGTCTTTTCCCCATGCGAACGATTTATTTGCAGTACCAAGTAATACGACTGCAATAGCAAGCTTTATAAATATATTTTTCATTCAAACAATTTAGACAGTAAAAAAATAGCTTTTTTCTCGTATCAGCAAATAAGTAGCTAAAATTATCAGCAAGATAACAATGATAGAACTATTAGCTTATTCATTAAATCGTTAATTCGCTAATTAATTTAAATACTGCCGCAGATAAATTTTCTTTAATTATTATTGCAAAATGTCGTTGATATTAATAATTGATACATCGGGTGAAAATGCATTTGTATGCCTTAGCAAGGAAGGTAATCTGATTGCAAAAAAAGAAAGTATGCAACAAAATCAGCATGCATCATTTGTGCATGTTGCCATAGCTGAATTGTTTAATGATGTCGATTTTAAACTGAATAACATTGATGCGGTAGCAGTAGTAAACGGCCCTGGAAGTTATACAGGATTAAGGGTAGGACTTGCCACTGCAAAAGGTATTTGTTTTGCATTAAACAAACCCATAATCCTTATCAATACTTTATATATAATGGCAACCGCAATTAGGAATTTATATGTAGAAAATAACGAGATAAAAGGCAACGAATTGTTTTGTCCATTAATAGATGCCCGAAGAGCAGAAGTGTTTACAGGCATTTATGATATTGATTTAAAGGTTGTAATGAACAATACAAATCTTATTATAGAACAAAACTCTTTTGCCGATTATTTAAGCAATCACTTTATAGCTTTTGGTGGTAATGCCTGCAATAAAGTAGAACAGATATTAAACACTCCTAATGCTTCTTATTATCAATCTATCAGCTATATCCAAGAAGCCTGTAAAGAAGCAGATAAACAATTCAAGGATAATAATTTCGACTCATTAATTTATTCAGAACCATTCTACCTAAAAGAATTTTATTCAATAAGCCCAAAGAAGACTACAGATACAATACTGTAAACAATGTATTCAATTATTAATTCTTAATTTGTATCCTCCTGTCTCCTACCTCCTGTCTCCTGACTCCCTTAACTCATTCATCTTGCTCAAATTAATTCCGGCTACTTATATTTGTTCTAAATTAGCAATAAATGTCAATTGATTCATATATATCTCATTTGAATATTAATGGTGACGAACCAATAATGATTAATTACTTACATGCAAAAAAATCATTATATATTCTCAGGTCAATCAATCATAAACTAAGACAGGATATATTGAAACTAATTGATGCCCAGGAAAATATTACGGTAACAGAAGTCTATACCACTTTAAAGATAGAACAATCAGTAGCTTCTCAACACCTGGCTCTAATGCGGAAAGCAGGTATTGTAGTTACCAGAAAGGAAGGAAAGTATATTTTTTACAAACCAAATTATCAAAAAATTAAGGAAGTCTCTCTCTTTGTGGAAGGACTGGTAAATAGTTAAATAAAACAGCTGTATCGGCCATCGGCTGAAAACAGACAAGCTTTATTTAAATAAAAAAATAACGTATGTATATAGAACAATTGTACACTAAATGTTTAAGCGAAGCCGCTTATTATATAGAAAGTAATGGCGAAGCTGCTATCATCGATCCATTAAGAGATGTAGATCAGTATGTAGAGCTTGCTGCTAAAAGAAATGCAACTATCAAATATATTTTTGAAACCCATTTTCATGCAGATTTTGTTAGCGGACACTTGGATTTAGCCAGTATTACAGGGGCTAAAATTATCTATGGTCCCGATACAGAAACAGAACTCAATGTATACATTGCAAAAGATGAAGAACTGTTCCCTTTAGGAGATTTATCCATAAAGGTGTTGCATACTCCAGGGCATACTTTAGAGAGCAGTTGCTTTTTACTGTTGGATAAGGAAGGAAAAGAACATGCCATATTTACCGGAGATACTTTATTTGTTGGAGATGTAGGCCGTCCCGATCTTGCACAGAAGGGAGAAGAGATTACGATCGTTCATCTTGCTGGAATGTTGTACGACAGTTTACAGACTAAAATAATGCCTTTAAATGATGAGGTTATTCTTTATCCTGGTCATGGTGCCGGTAGTAGCTGCGGCAAAAATCTTGGCGCAGAATCTTTTAGTACAATTGGGGAGCAGAAGGAGCATAATTATGCCTTAAAGGC
>JBAXVH010000091.1:0-5901 GCA_037129215.1 Bacteroidota bacterium
ATGTTTTGATTGAATAAACACTTTTTCATAAATATCTTTATCGGCCATACACATATAGCCAATACGTAAACCTGCCAAAGCAAAATTCTTTGATAATCCTGTAATAGTAATGGTTCTACGCTTTACTTCTTCTGAAATAGAGGCTATAGAAATAAAGGAATTATCATAATTAATATCCGCCCATATTTCGTCAGAAATAATAATACAGTTGTGCTTAATAGCAAGTTCTCCCAACCATATTAAATCAGCCTTAGTAACTGCCTTACCCAATGGATTATTAGGATTGCAAATAAAGATTACTTTAGTTTTATCATTAATAATACTAAGCGCATGTTCCCTGTCAATAGTGCCATCTTCTTTATTAAGCGGAGAACATAAAACGGTAGCGCCAGCATTTTCTATAGACTTTCTAAACAGGAAATCTACCGGTTCAAATATTAATGCATTATCACCAATACCTAAGAAAGCTTCCGCAGCTACAAACAATCCATAAGCAGCTGAGTTTACAGGTAAAATATAGTCTGGTGAATAGGCGACATTTTTAGTATTGAAATACCATTGCGCAATAGCTTCTCTAAATTCCAGCAATCCTTCGGCAGGCCCATAAGAAAAAATACCAGAACTTATATATTCTTTAATAGCCTCAGTTATAACTGGTGCAACAGGGAAGTCGGGGTCAGCAGCAGTTAGCGGTATTACATCATGTGGAAGTGTAGCCCATCTATAATTGAAAGCTCTTTTACGAAGAATATCCAGTTGAATATCCTGTCCCTGAAAGGATGCCATATGTTTTTATTTAGATAGTTGAATGAACGGAACTTTAAAGCTTTCGTATTTATCGGGATGCAAAAACTGATCCAGTAAATCTCTGCCACCATACAGATATTCCGTTACAATGGGCTTCCTCTTTTCGTTGTATTCTTCGAAAGATTCCTTATTGATAATTAACTTACTCAGCAGGCAAGAGTCTTCCAAAGCACTATTAACTCCCTGACTGGTAAAGGATAGTAAAGGATGTGCAGCATCGCCTACAAGGATAATATCATTTACATGAAAAGATTCTACCAGATCTACATTGTAAAGTGTCCATAGATATAGTCTGTCAGCATATGTACTATTAAGTATTTTACTATACTCCTCTGGTATACTCTTACTAATTTCTTTTACAAATTGCTGAATAGCCACCTGATTGTTTTCTGGAGCGGTAATTTTATCCAGATTAAACTGAACAAACCATAATACAGTCTCCTCATTACCTGGAATGATGCCTATATTAATCCCTTTATCAGGGTCGTTAAACTTAATGAACTGATTTTTTAAATAAGCAACAAACTCTTTATCAGAACACATCCCCACAACTTCCTTGTATTGTACAAGTTGTTTTGGATGACCAGGAAATAAAAAATCACGAATCTGAGAATGAAAACCATCCGAAGCTACCACAATATCAAATTCCTCCCTATGCCCATCTTCAAAAATTAATGTCTTCTTTTTGCTATGCTGATCAACTTCAATTTTTAATAACTTCTTATTAAAGTAAATATCCTTTTTATCCAATGTTCCTTTGATGGATTGCAGAAAATCTTCACGGGTAATTGCCAGACAATCGCCAATAATTGTTCTGGAGGTATCTCCGGTTTTCTTATTGTGTGCAATATATTCTTCAATCATCATCCCCCTGCTACAAACCTGATCATGCAGCCCCATTTGTTTAAGCAATTGTAGCCCATTTGCCATAATTAGAAAACCAAGTCCATTATTGTATAAATCCTCCGAACGTTCAAACAATTTGTAGCTAATTCCTGCCTTAGTTAAATTGTGTGCAAGACTTAAACCTGCCGTTCCTCCACCAATAATAGCAATAGACTTATCAGTCCCCATTTGTCTTTGAATTTAATAATTTAGTCTATTTCAGCCTCAATATCAACACTTAACATGATGTAAACGTATAAATTTTAGAGAATATTACTCAATTTTTCTTTTTTGAACCCAAATGAATAAAGTCAGTTCATTTTTAATCATTTCTAAAGTTTTAAGCTTCTTTGACAATTATATGACACGACAATGACCTACATCATGTCCTTATAGGAGGTCTAACGAATACATTTGCCTCGGACAAACAAAAAGGAATAAATAGAACAATGATGAACGTTCCCCAATTTTATGTAATAGGAATTAATTACCGGAAAACTGATACGGCTGTCAGGGGGAATTTCGCTATAAACAGCGATCAACATGTTACTATTCTTCAACAGGCTAAAGAATTAGGCATCAAAGAACTATTTGTACTAAGCACCTGTAATAGAACAGAACTTTATAGCTTAGCACCCGATGCCGATACACTTATTCGAATTCTTTGCTCTCAGACAGAAGGAAATGAAGAAACTTTCAGACAATTATGCTACATCAAATCTGGTATTTCTGCAATTGAACATATGTTCTCTGTAGGGGCAGGACTGGATTCTCAGATACTTGGTGATTACGAGATAGTAGGACAAATGAAAATTGCTGCTAAGTTCGCCAAAGGTCAGAACATGATTGGCTGCTTTATCGAAAGACTGTTGAATACCGTTTTACAGGCTTCCAAGCTGATTAAGAATGAAACTGAATTAAGTAATGGAACTGTTTCTGTTTCCTTTGCAGCTATTCAATTTATAAAAGAACACCTTACTAATACTAACGATGCTAAAATAGTATTGATTGGTACAGGTAAAATAGGTAGTAATACCTGTAAGAACCTGATAGATTACGTAGATACAAAACAAATTACAGTTATCAATAGAACTGATGAGAAAGCGCTTCAGTTATCGGAGACCCACAATATTAGTTTTGCTTCCTATGCCGACTATAAAACAAAGGTTGCTGAAGCAGATGTAGTAATTGTAGCTACCAATTCCGATAAACCTATCATTGATAAAAACGATTTAAAAGGGAATAAACAAATATTAGTCGATCTTTCTATTCCTAATAATATAGACCCTAACGTTGCTGAACTTGCAAACGTTGTTTTAGCAAATGTGGATGATCTTGCTAAAATAAATGATGAAACATTAAAGATGAGACTGGCTGAAGTGCCTAAAGCATTAGCCATTATCAATACTCATAAAGAAGAATTTCTGGAGTGGAATGCTATGAGAAAACACGTTCCATTATTGAAGGCCGTAAAGCAGAAACTGATGGACATGCATAACTGTCAGATGTTTTTATCTTCTTTATGTTGTCAGAGTTCAACCTCTTCTTTATCTGGCAATCAGGATGCAATTCAGAAAGTGGTTAATAATGTAGCAGTAAAAATGAAGCAACAAACTCAACCCGGTTGCCATTACATTCAGGCTATTCACGATTACATATCAGCTGCACAAAACTAATGAAAACATTAAAAATAGGCACACGCGAAAGCCAGCTGGCAGTGTGGCAAGCTAAAAGAGTTCAAAAACTTCTGGCAGATAACCACATTGATAGCGAACTTATATCGATAAAAAGTGAGGGAGATATCGATCTTGTTACCCCCCTATATGCATTAGGCGTTCAGGGTGTATTTACCAGAACCTTAGATGCTGCTTTACTAAGTGGTAGAATCGATATCGCAGTGCATTCTATGAAGGATGTTCCTACACAACTAGCACAGGGTATTACCCAGGCTGCCGTGCTGGAAAGAGCCAATTACAAAGATTTACTGGTATTGAATAAGAACAGAAAGGAAGCGGACGACATTCAATTAACCAACGAAATAATTACGATTGCTACCAGTAGTGTTCGTAGAAAAGCACAGTGGATGAATCGTTATCCGCACCATTTAATTGATAACATAAGAGGCAACGTAAATACCCGTTTAAGAAAGGTAGAAGAAAGTAACTGGTACGGAGCAATCTTTGCAGCAGCAGGACTGGAAAGAATAGAACTACGTCCGGAAGATGCTATTGAACTGGACTGGATGTTGCCAGCACCAGCACAAGGCGCTATCATGATTGTTTGCAGAGAAGAAGATCATGAATCTAAATCTATCTGTTATCAACTTAACCATGAGCCTACTGCTATCTGCACTAAAATAGAGAGATCATTTCTTAAAACTTTAATGGGAGGTTGCTCTACCCCAATAAGTGCTTTGGCAGAAATAAAGAATGAAGACCTGTACTTTACCGGGAATATTTATTCTCTGGATGGTAAAGAGAAAAAAGAAATATCCTTATCCGTAAAGCATAGCAGCGATGCGGCTAATATAGGCGTAAGGGCAGCAGAACAATTATTGACCGAAGGTGCAGATAAAATAGTGGAGAGCATTAGAAATGCAAAATAACAAAACACAAATACTTTGTACCAGATTGCTCGATAGCCATCTTACCCAAAAGCTACTACAACAAAACATTGAGGTGGATTGCCTCTCTTTTATCGAAATAAAAGTAGATAAATCTATTGCACTGGCTGATAAAATTCAGGCATTATCTACCGAGAAACTTAAGGTAATATTTACCAGTACCAATGCAGTAGAAGCGGTAGATGCACACCTTATTTCTCCACCCGACTGGGAGATATATTGCATAGGTGGAAAGACCAAAGATATTATTGAAGAAAAGTTTGGAACCAACGCTATCAAAGGGTATGCAGATACGGCTAAAGAGTTAGGGAAATTGATTGTAAAGAAAAATACGGCTTCCACTATTTACTTCTTTTCTGGTAATAAAAGAATGAATCATTTGCCAGAGATACTGTCGGATAATTTATTTGATCTCGAAGAAGTAGTTGTTTATACCACCGAACCGGCACAACACATTATAGACAAAGCCTATGATGGGATTATGTTTTTTAGTCCGAGTGCAGTAAATAGTTTCTTTGAGGTAAACAAAATAAAGGATTCAGTTGTTCTTTTCGCTATTGGTGATACAACGGCTAATGCAATTGCAGACATTTCGGACAATGAAATAGTCATTAGCAGAAAGCCCGACGCTGAATTATTATTACAAAAAGTAAGTGAAACTTTTAATACCTAGTTACTAGTTGCTGGTTACTGGTAACCAGTAACCAGCAACTGTATTTTCTTACAAATTATAACATAAAACGTACAACATAATGTCTGAATTAAAAAACGATTTATTACTAAGAACACTCAGAGGAGAGCAGGTAGAAAGAACCCCGGTATGGATGATGCGTCAGGCAGGAAGATATTTGCCAGAATACATGGTACTGAGAAGAAAATATGGCTTCTTCGAAAGATGTCAGACTCCTGCATTAGCTTGCGAAATCACGGTGCAACCCGTTGATATAGTTGGCGTAGATGCTGCTATATTATTCTCCGATATATTAGTAGTGCCTCAGGCAATGGGACTGGAAGTGCAGATGGTAGAATCTAAAGGACCATTGTTACCCGATCCTATTAAAATAGATAGCGATTTAAACAGAATCAGAGTCCCTGATGTAAATGAAACTTTAGGCTATGTTTTCGATGCAATTAAGCTCATCAAACAGGAATTAAATGGCCGTGTTCCATTGATTGGTTTTGCTGGTGCTCCATGGACAATCCTTTGTTATATGGTGCAGGGAAAAGGTAGCAAGACTTTCGACGAGGCTAAGGCATTCTGCTATACACAACCACAGTTAGCACATCAGTTATTGCAGATGATTACCGATACTACTATTGCCTATCTTAAAGGACAGGTAGCTGCCGGTGCCGATACTATTCAGGTATTCGATAGCTGGGGAGGTTTATTAAGTCCACATGATTTTGAAAACATTTCATTGAAATATATCCGTCAGATTGTTGCTGCCTTAAAAGACGATGTGCCGGTAATTGTATTCGCAAAAGGTGCATGGCATTCTTTAAAAGAAATGGCCGATACAGGTGCCGCAGGTTTAGGTATCGACTGGTGTATAAAACCTGAGCTTGCCCGTCAGTTTGCTGGTAAT
>JBAXVH010000092.1:0-5876 GCA_037129215.1 Bacteroidota bacterium
TTACAGCACATTGCTCAATACTTTCCCCTTCATCTAACTTTCCTTTTGGCAAATCCCATTTTCCTCTACGGAAAATAAATAGAATATCATTATCTGGATTAGTTACAATTCCTCCTGCGGCTATAATTACTTTATTATTTTTCATCATTATATATAAAACAAAAATACCGGTAAAGAAGTTATAACTCCTTTACCGGTATTAAAATATTTAAGAACGTATCTTATCTTTTTATAAACTTGGATTTATAGGTATTGTTATCATCGGTAATAACCACACTATAAAAACCATTGCTTAAGGTATTGATATTCACTTCTGTTGCAACAGATGAAGGATTTACTTTTCCAGTATACACCAATTGACCCTGTACATTGTATATATGTAAAGAAGCATTCTGTGTTTTATCATGCGTTACCACAATCTTATCGGAAGCAGGATTAGGATATACTTTAATAGAATTCTTCTCCCCATTTCTTGCAATCTTAATAATATTACTGTAAGTATATTCACCTGTTAAATCAACCATTTTAAGTCTGTAATACCAGTCTTTATTATCAACTGCTTCATCCAGATACGTATAATCTTTCGCTGTATTGCTATAGTTTGAAGCTTTAATTTTAGTATAATCACTAAATTCTTTACCATTACTACTTCTTTCAATTACAAAGAAATCTGTACCTGTTTCCGTTACAGAAGTCCAGTAAAGCTGATTAGACAATTCTTTAGCATAACCATTAAACAGCTTTAAAGAAACAGGAACACCATGTGCTACAATTTTAAAGTTAGCAGTAGAAATATTAAAGAAAACATTTCCTAAAGAACGTACTCTAACTCTTGCAGTAGACGTAACCACTGTAGGTACAATAATTTTGCAACTACCCGTATTTGGAGTAAAATCAATCAATGTATATGGATAAGTATAACCACCATCTACAGAAAGATCGATAGTAACTTTAGCACAATTAATAGGTGCTATATCTGTACTACTTACCGCCCAGGTTACAGAATCCTGATGTTGAGTATACCAGGTTATAGTATTGGTAGTTGGATATTTAACAGTAAATGCAGCAGGAGTTGCAATAACAAAGATTGAATCTTCATTATAACAAACACCACCACCGCCAACTTTATTATCGCGGGCAGTTAATCTGAACTTCAACGTTCTTGCGTAAGTAGCTTTTAATTCACCAATAGTATCTGTATTTTTAATAATAGCTCTTAGCTTAGGGAAAATTCTTACCGCTGAATCAACCGGAGGAAAGAAACGGAAAATAGGAGCATCACCAGCTGGAGCATTCCATTTTCCTGGAGTACCACCTACATTTATTTGTTCCCAGCAATAAGTAAGTTTATCTCCATCAGGATCTGAAGCAGAACCCATTAATCTGAAAGGTGTTTTAAACGGAATACTATAGTTAGCAGGTAAAGCAACTACAGGAGGGTGATTTGTCAAGGTTGTATTCACAGCACAGGTTCTTCCTGTACCAGTAGTATTATATTTTTCAATTTCACTGAAACTAATCGCAGTAAAAAAGGCATCACTATGTGGTTGTAAATCATCTCCTGTACAAATACCGGCATAAGCCATAATGGTACTACCACTTCCTGGTTCATTGTTGGCAGTACTACTATAGTTACCAGCACAACTTCCATTTGTATTATCATTAAAGGTATGATCCCCACCAAATGCATGCCCCATTTCATGAGCAACATAGTCTATATCATAACCATCTCCGGTAGGTGTTGGACTACCTGTAATAGAACTTGCTTTCTGAGTAGAATTACAAATAACACCTAACCCAGAAAGACCACCACCACCAGTACTGAAAGTATGACCTACATCAAAATTAGCAGTACCTATATATTTAGTAATCTGAGTCTGACTTTCATTAATCAGGGTATTAGCATTGTTATTACCTGCAAATGGATCAGTAGAAGCGTTGGTAAATACAATAGTATCTTCTTTTGCAACAAGCACCATAGTGATAGCAAACTCTTTTTCGTAAACACCCACCACTCTTGCAAAGGTGGTTTGAATACAACTAAGTGTTTGTGCTTTTGTAGGTGCAGCAACACCAGTAGCAGCTACTGCATACTCTCCTGTACATGCTATAGCCATTCTGTAGCTACGAAGTTTTGTACCAGAACAGTTTACAGGCAATACATTTAAAACAGTATCCTGTTGAGCAGGAGCTTTTTCAGCTACGTGAGACTGATCGTTAACAATTGGTGCTCCTTCCTGAAAAGCATAAGTTCTTATTAAATTTCTTTTATAATAAACAAGATAATCTTTATCATTTCCTTTAAAAGCAGGATCTATAAAGTAATCACCGTTAGAAGTTAATACCATGGCATGTATACCCATCAGGTTGTAATCCAACACAATAGTAGCAGTTGGATCGGAAATCCCCTGACCATTAAATGTTCTGATATCTGGATACTTAGCCTCTAATTCAGGATCCATAATGTTGGAACGTTGAATACGAAAAGTACCCATATTACCATCAGGCATTGGAATACCGATAACTACGGTATTGTAATTGGAATAATCTCCTGTAGCCTTACGAACTGTAGGCATCATTGCTTTAAATGATTGAACATCAAGAGATTTCAACAGATAATCTGTTGTTTTAATCCTCATTTGTTCAACAGAAGCCTTGTTACTGGAGTTATGCCACAACCTGTAGGTGCTTTCCTGAGAAAATGCTATAAAAGAGCATAGCAAACTAAAAGCAATAAGTAAACTTTTTTTCATACTAAAATTTCTAAATATTTAATTTGATTAGATATCATTAGATCGTAAAACGCTTCTTGCTGAAAATAAAAATTTTCGACAGTTATTGTTCTAAGAACCTAATAATTCCGCGACTAAAATTGCACAAAAAAGATTAACTATAAAATATTTTCTATTTTTTATAATTCTAATAACATTAAACTTGAAAAACGCCTAAATTGAAGTTATCTATTTCAGGATTGTGATTTGCAGCAGCAATACCATCAGAAATTAGTTTTCTGGTATCTTCAGGTTTGATAATAGCATCCACCCATAATCTTGCAGCTGCATAATAAGGACTGGTCTGCTTTTCGTAGCTTTTCTTTATTTTATCGAGCAATTCGTTTTCTTCCTCAGTTGTTATTACCTGTCCTTTAGCTTTTAAAGTTGCTGTTTGAATCTGTAATAAGGTTTTTGCTGCCTGATCTCCCCCCATTACTGCAATCTTTGCAGAAGGCCAAGCATATATAAAACGAGGATCGTATGCTTTGCCGCACATAGCATAATTACCTGCTCCAAAGCTATTTCCAACTACGATGGTAATCTTTGGTACCACAGAATTAGCTACAGCATTTACCAGTTTAGCCCCATCTTTAATAATACCACTATGCTCGCTCCTGCTTCCTACCATGAATCCGGTAACATCCTGCAGAAAGACCAATGGTATCTTCTTCTGGTTACAATTCATAATAAATCTTGCAGCCTTATCGGCACTGTCATTATAAATTACCCCACCTATCTGTAACTCTCCTTTCTTATTTTTAGTAACGGTCCTTTGATTAGCCACTATACCCACAGCCCAACCATCAATACGTGCATAACCACAAAGAATGGATTTGCCATAATCTTCTTTAAATTGTTCGAATGAAGAATTGTCTACCAGACTCTCAATAATATTCAGCATGTCATAAGGCTTAGAATTCCTTTCGGGCATGGCAGTATACAATTCATTCTTTAAAGGCATTGCAGCTTCTATCCTATCAAATCCAGCTTTTGGAGTATGGCCCAGCATGCCCATCATTCTTTTAATATGATCCAGACATTCTTCTTCCGTTTTAAACTTATAATCTGCTATACCACTTATTTCAGTATGGGTTATTGCACCTCCCAAGGTTTCATTATCTATGTTCTCCCCTATTGCTGCCTTTACAAGGTAACTACCAGCAAGGAATATACTTCCATTACCTTCCACCATTAAAGTTTCATCACTCATAATTGGTAAATAAGCACCACCTGCCACACAAGCACCCATTACTGCAGCAATCTGTGTAATACCTTTAGCGCTCATACGGGCATTGTTGCGGAAGATTCTGCCAAAGTGCTCTTTATCAGGAAATATTTCATCCTGTAATGGAAGGAATACACCAGCACTATCAACCAGATAAATTATTGGGAGGTTATTCTCCATAGCAATTTCCTGCATACGGAGATTCTTTTTACCGGTAATGGGAAACCATGCACCGGCTTTTACTGTTTGATCATTCGCTACAATTACACATTGTCTACCACTAACATATCCAATACCTGCAACTGTTCCACCAGCAGGACAGCCACCATATTCTTCGTACATTTCATAACCAACAAATGCACCTATTTCCACAAAATGAGAATCTTTATCTCTAAGATATTCAATACGCTCCCGGGCAGTAAGTTTATTCTTTTCTTTTTGTTTATTAATAGCATTTAAGCCTCCCCCAAGATGAATTTTCTTTAGCAATTCATTGGTTTTTGCTACTTCGTTGTGCATCCAGTTATTAGTATTCTCCATTGCGAACAGTTGTTAGTTTGCGAATATAATATTGCATGATATACAATGCTAATAATTAACCGAAAAAGTAAATTTTAAGCACAAAAAAAGGTTACTCAGCAATGAGTAACCTTTTTAAATATGTTCAATTTTAAATTAGATTAAATCCATACCTAATGCAAACTGAGTGGCAGTACCTGGTAATGCTAACCAAAAGTATTGACGTACTGATGGGGTAAATAACATAAAAGCTAAAGCAGCAAACCATAAAGTAAAATAAATCCAATTTTTAGTTCTTGATTTTTGTTGTTCCATTTCCATTGTTTTGTGCAAATATAATGTGGTGAATTTAATTATGTTAATTTATGCGTATCAGTTATAGAAGATTTTTTTTCAATGGTCTTTGGACTGTCAAAAAACAACATTTTAACAGCAATTAAAACCATTAGTATTGCAAATAACTTTTTAAGTACTGCATCACTCAATGTTAATGCAAATTTACTACCCAGAAAATTGCCCACTACAAACCCTAATGATACAATAAGGACTACTTTATAATCGATTGTTCCTTGTTTGTAATATTGAATCACCCCAAGAATACCAACAGGCAATAATAATATTCCTAATGAATTTCCTTGTGCAGCTTTTTGAGAAAATGAAAGAAAATATATCAAGGAAGGAACAATAATTATACCACCTCCTACACCAACTAATCCACTTAGCATACCAGATGCCATACCAATCAGGAGTAGAATAATTACAATACTAACCGTTAATGTCATTCCTTTATTTTTCAAGTGAAAATACAATTAAGACTTGGAATAGTGTTCCTTATAAGCCTTGATAGCTTGTTCAATAATTTGTAAAGCATTGGTTTTATCCCCAAATTCATTTACAGTAACTGTCTTGTTTTCTAAAGTTTTATATTCTTCAAAAAAATGCCTTAATTCATTTAAGAAGTGTGATGGTAATTCTTCAATATTATTATAGTGATTTACTCCAGGATCATTAGCAGCAACAGCAATAATTTTATCATCGGCATCTCCACCATCAATCATCTGCATTACACCAATAACTTTCGCATCCATTAAAGTAAGCGGCACTACAGGTAATGAAGTTAAAACAAGAATATCCAAAGGATCTTTATCATCACCAAGAGTTTGAGGGATAAAACCATAATTGGAAGGATAATAAAAAGAGGAATAAATTACTCTATCCATTTTAATTAAACCACTTTCTTTATCAATTTCATATTTGCAACGGCTACCCATCGGAATTTCTATAATTGCATTAACCACTCTTGGCGAGTTTTTTCCTGCGCTAACCCCATGCCAGGGATGTAATATTGTCATCATAGT
>JBAXVH010000093.1:0-5836 GCA_037129215.1 Bacteroidota bacterium
CAATTGCATCTGTTTGGTTCGACTGGAATCAGAATGGAAGTTTTGAACCAAGCGAATGGACTCAAATTACAACCAATGCAGCAAACGGAACTATTTCGTTTATTGTAGACCCTAATGCTGTATTAGGAAATACATTAATGCGTATCAGAAGCCGTGCTACTGGTAATGTAAACACATCTACCAGTGCTTGTTTAAACTTTGGTAGTGGTGAAACAGAAGATTATATAATTAATATCATTCCTGGTACACCTTGTACGGGTACTCCTACACCTGGAACTGCAGTTTCAAGTCAGAATACGGTTTGTCCTGGTGCACCATTTAATTTATCTGTTACAGGTATTTTACCAACCACAACAGGTTTAACTTACCAATGGCAGGTTTCTTATGATGGTGGTAATACTTACGTTAATATAACTGGTGCAGATAGTTTAAATCATCATGTTGATACTGGTATAACTGTAAATACTTGTTTTAGAAGATCAATAAGCTGCGGAGGAAACACTGCTTACTCAAATTGGGTATGTGTTACAGTTAATCCAGTTATCTTCTGTCCTTGTAGTCCTAATACAGGTATTACTTTACATTCTGGTACTGGGCCAACTATCGATTCAGTAAGTATTCCTGGTACTAAATTAAATAATAATTCAACAGGAGCTCCATCAAATGGGTATACTTTATATAACGATACAGCTATAATACCATCTTTAGCACAAGGTGCAAACTATATATTGTATACTAAATACAGTGCTGCTCCTACATGGGGTGCTGCATGGATTGACTTAAATCAGGATGGTGCTTTTGATCCAAGTACGGAGTACTTCCAGTTCTCTGTAAATGGAACAACTGGTTCAACTACTCTTTCAATTCCTGCATCAGCTACAACTGGTTTAACAATTATGAGAATAAGAATAGCTACAACAACTTATAGTAGTTCTGCTTCTTGCTCTAATTTCTTTAGTGGTGAAACAGAAGATTATGTTGTAAATATTATTGCAGGTATCCCTTGTTCTGGAGCCCCTATCCCAGGTACTGCTGTTTCCAGCGTAAGTTCTATTTGTCCAAATTCACCATTTAATTTGTTTATAACTGGTACTTCTTCAAACACATTAGGACTAACCTATCAATGGCAAATGTCTACAGATGGAGGAATTACACATACTGATATTGCAGGAGCTGATAGTTTAACGCATTATGAAGATGCTGGTATTACAGTTAATACTTGTTATAGAAGAGCTATTACCTGCGGAACAAATACATCTTATACTAATTGGGTATGTGTAACTGTTAATCCGGTTATTTTGTGTCCATGTGGCCCTGCAACAGGAACTACTTTGCATAATGGCACTGCCCCTACTATCGATTCAGTTAGTATTACCGGGACAGTTCTTAACAATAATTCTACCGGAACAAATAATAGTGGATATACATTGTATACAGATACTTTAAGAATACCAACCTTAACTCAAGGAGTAAGCTATACTTTGTTTACTAAATTTAGCGCAACTCCTTCATGGGGAGCAGTATGGATTGATTTTAACCAGGATGGAATTTTTGATCCATCAACTGAATACTTCCAGTTTACTATCAATGCTAATACATCATCTACTACTATTACAATTCCTCCAGCACCAAACTCAGTAACTGGATTAACTTTAATGCGTATCAGAATAGCAAGCAGTACTTATGCTGGATCTGATGCTTGTACGTTGTTTTTCAGTGGTGAAACAGAAGACTATGCTGTAAACATTTCAGGTGGTGTAGTATGTAGTGGACCTCCTACTCCAGGTGCTGCAATATTAGTATCACCAACAATTTTATGTGCAAATTCTGCATTTACATTAGACGTTTCAGGAGCTACTGCTAATCAAGGTAACTTAACTTTCCAATGGCAGAACTCTACAGACAATAATAGCTATAATGATATTCCTGGCGAAACGAATCCAACTTATACAAATTCAATAGGAATTACAGATTCAATGTACTATCGCAGAACAATTACCTGTAATGGTACTTATATAGCATTATCTACCCCAATTTTGGTTAAACTTTCAGGAGCTTTATCTACCTACCCATTTGTAGAGAGCTTTGAATCTTTAACAACTTTTGGTGCTGGTGTATTACCAAATTGCTGGACAACAGTTGCTACAGGTACTAAATTTACTTCTGCTGCAACACCTATCAGAAATGGAAAAACTGCAAGAACGGGTAGTAATTATGTTTGGGCTAAATACTCCTCTAGTGCATTCCTTATTTCACCATCTTTAATGTTGACTGGTGGACAGGTTTATACTTTCTACTACTATTATCGTCCAACAGATCCAACTAATGGATTTGTAATTAAAACTTATGTAGGTACTGCTGCTGATACTACATCATTAAAAGCTAATCAGGTAGGTACTACTATCTACAATCCAAAGGATTCTTCAAAATGGACTTTAGCCAGCTTTACTTATACACCGGCAACTAATGGTACTTATTATTTTGCAATTAATTCAATTGCACCAGTAGCTCCATGGTATTTAATGTTTGATGATATTAACATTATACAAGGAACATTACCTGTAAAAATGATTCAATTCAAGGGTGAAAAAGTGAACACAAAGAATGTACTTACCTGGATCACTACAAAAGAAATCAATAATAAAGGATTTGAAGTACAAAGAAGTTTCAATGGTGTAGACTTTAATTCTATCGGATTTGTTTCTTCAGCTGGAGAAAATGGAAACTCAAATGGTAATCTTGATTATAAGTTTACAGATAATCAAACACCTGCAGGAAATAATTATTACAGATTAAAACAAATCGATATTAATGGTAAAGAAAGTATCAGTGAAATTGTAATGATTAAAGGAGAGAAAATCAACAAAATCGAATTTACTGAAATTTATCCTAATCCTGCAAAAGATAAATTGTCATTGATATTAACTTCTCCAGGAACACAAAACCTGAATATAGTATTAACTGATGTTAGCGGAAGAATCATCAAAGAAGAAAAACTTCTAGCTAATGAAGGCAATAATCAATTAAGTATTAATGTTAGTAGTCTTCAATCAGGAACATATATCATTAAAGCATACTGCAATAATGGTTGTGAAACTGCAATTCAGAAGTTTATTAAACAGTAAGTATATTAATATTTAAAAAAACCCATGTTGCAATTGCAGCATGGGTTTTTTTATGCTCTAATTGTATTAAAAAAATATCGAAAGCTGAGGCATTATTGCTTAAATCTTAATTTAATGGGATAATTTATTTGTTTAGCTTAATTTCGTTGCTGCTAATTATTAAAAGAATAATAATATATATTAAGATGAAAAAATGTTACCTACTATTGTTGCTATGTTGCACTCTTTTTGGGAATGCAATGAGTCAGGCAATTTTACAGGAAAGTTTTGAAGGAAGTTTCCCTCCTGCAGGATGGACCATTTTCAACAATGGCAATGGAAATAACTGGTCTCAGAATACTTCAGCAACCTACTCTTACGACGGAACAAAATCAATGCAGTTGATGTATAACTTTTCAAATGCTGCAGACGCCTGGGCTTTTACACCAGCATTAACCTTAAACACTAATCCGGCAACAATAACTTTTTACTCCAGAGTTCGCTCTGCAAGTTATCCTGAAAATCTAAAATTAACTGTAGGAACTGGAAATACAGTTGCCAGCCAGACAACCGTTTTATTAGATAGTGCAGGATTAACAAATGTTACTTACCAGCAATTTACAGCAACTTATACGCCAACAAATGCCGGGACTTTCTATTTTGCTTTTAATTGTTATTCAGATGCTGACCAATTTTATTTATATGTTGATAGTGTAACTATTTCACAATTATTACCGGGCTGTTCTGGTGCACCAATTGGTGGAACAGCAGTTGCTTCAACTACTGGTGTTTGCGCCAACGCTCCATTCAGCCTTTTAGTAAATGGTGGGTCTCCAATAGCTGCCGGACTTACTTATCAATGGCAAACCTCTTCAGATAATTCAAATTGGTCAGATATTAGTGGGGAAACAAATTCAACAACAAATATCTCAGCAGGAATTTCATCTCCTACATATTACAGAAGAACTATTACCTGTGGTGGTTCTATAGCTTTTTCATCCAGCGTATTAGTAAATATTAATCCATTACCACTTTGTGCTTGTAGCCCTGATAATGGTACAACTCTTCATACATCAACAGATCCAACTATCTATGAGGTAGATATTCCTGGCACAAAATTAACCTCTGTTTCAGGCACTGCACCATCCTCAGGATACACCTTATATAATGATACTGCTATCATACCAAACCTAACACAGGGCGTAACGTACACTTTGAATACAACATTCAGTAGTGCAGGTATTGCATCTGTATGGTTTGACTGGAACCAGGATGGAACATTTGACCCTTCAGAATGGACACAAATTACTACTAATGCAACTAATGGTTCTATCTCATTTACTGTTGCCCCAAATGCCCTTATTGGTAAAACAGCTATGAGAATCAGGTTAAGAGCAGCTGGGAATCCAAACGGATCTGGTGATGCTTGTACTCAGTTTGGTAGTGGCGAAACAGAAGATTATGTAATAAACATTTTAGCTGGAACTACCTGTTCCGGTACTCCTTCAGGAGGAACCGCTGTTGCTTCTGTTTCATCAATCTGTTCTGGAAATGATGTAAATTTTACTGTTACAGGTGCTACATCTGGCAGTATCGGTTTAAGTTATCAATGGCAGGTATCAATTGATAGTGGTAAAAATTTCACCGATGTTGTTGGAGCTGATAGTGTTTCACATTATGAAGCAGCAATGACTTCTGCTACTTGTTTCCGCAGGTCAATCTCTTGTGGTAGTTTAAAAGCATACACAAATATTGTTTGTTTAACTATGAACCCAGCTTCACTTTGTCCTTGTAGTCCAGCTAATGGAACTGTTTTACACTTATCTACAGGACCAACAATTGATGAAGTAGATATTCCTGGTACTAAATTGACAAATAATTCAGCAGGGGCAAATACCAATGGGTATAGTTTATATAATGATACCAGTATCACACCTACGTTGAAAAAAGGAGATACTTATACATTGAATACTACTTTTAGTGCTGCAGCAATTGCATCTGTATGGTTTGACTGGAATCAGGATGGAACATTTGATGCATCTGAGTGGACTCAAATAACTACCAGCGCTACAAATGGTGCAATTACTTTTACAGTTGACCCTGCAGCAATCACTGGTAAAATTTTAATGAGAATAAGAACACGTTTAACCGGTAACACAAATGGTTCAGGTGATGCCTGTACACAATTTGGAAGTGGTGAAACAGAAGATTATCTAATTAATATTATTGGTAATAATTATACTGTTCAAGGTAACATTACTTATCCTAATGGTAAATTAATTCCAAGTGTAGATATAAAAACTACTGGATCCACTATTAGTAACACATTTACATCAGGAACCTATTCGCTAAATATACCAACAGGTAATTATACCGTTAGAGCCACTAAAAGTAATGAAATAGTAAAGGCAAACGGAGTAACTGCACTTGACCTTGCTTTGATACAATCTCATATTTTAGGGAAGAATCCATTAAATTCTCCTTATAAAATTATAGCAGCAGACGTAACTGGTGATGGTAAGGTTACAGCATTAGATTTAGTGTATATTAAACGCTTAATTTTAGATATTGATTCAGTTTATCCATCAAAGAAACTTTGGGTTTTTGTAGATAGTAATTTTATTTTCACTAACCCATTAGCACCTTTCCCATTCAAGGATAGTATTAGTTACAGTAATTTATCTGAAAATAAAATAAATCAAACATTAATAGGTATAAAGTTGGGAGATGTT
>JBAXVH010000094.1:0-5835 GCA_037129215.1 Bacteroidota bacterium
CATTAAAGCTGTTTAATGTAGTATTAGCTTTATTGTAATCTATTGCCCATGAACCATCATTAAGGTAAACTAAATCTTCTTGTTTGTTATTGATAAACAAATTGATATTAGCTTCATAATAATCCTTCATATCCAAAGTAACAGTAGTTAAACCATTAGGATTAAGCGTAACAGGAATAGTTGTGTTGGTAAAAGAAGCACTGTGCTCGTTCTGACCAATATTCAATTCAATTGTACCGCTGGTAGCACTGGTAGTATTGTTGATAGTTAAACTTAATGATTTATTGGTTTTTAAACCATTTACTACATAAGCCTTAGGAAGACCTGCATTTGCTGCATTTACAGCTTTAACTGGCAATACTGCAGATAACTTATTCAATATGTTACTTACCATATTTTTAGCAACGCTTGCAGAAGCTGCCCATACCTGGAAGTTGTACATCACATCATCAGATACAATATTATAAGGTAACCAGGTAGATTGAACATTGAAGTTTGTACCATTGTTTGCTGTACCAGCTGAAAAGCTAATTGCAAATTCATTTGTACCATCAGCTTGTTGAAGTTGATAAACAATAAAAGGCATTCCCTGAATAGTTACTTGTTGCATACTTTGCAAAGTAGCTTCTTTTAATCTGTCACACACCGGCTTAGTATGTGAATATGGAGCACCTAATGTTTTAGTAACAAAAGCAACAGCATTATTTTCATTTAAACGAACGTAATCCTGAGACATTACATCCACCGCATTACTTAAGTTAGTAATATCAGTAGGAGTGGTAATATAGGCAGTATACCCCATACCTAAAACTGATTGATCAGGCATTAAGTTGCTAAGACTAACAGTTGTAGCATTACCTAAAGTTTGTATATTGCTATGAGTCGCAACTTTACAATGATTATAATCAACTGTATTAGCAACATTGGTTTTAGCATTGTTCAATAAACGTTTAGCAATACCATCTCCAATATTTTTACTTTCCAGTCCACCACCAGAACCACTTCCTACACCACCACCACCAGAGCAGCAGCAAGAAAGGTATTCGTAAAATTCTTTAGTAAATGTTGCGCCAGCTTTTTGTCCAAGTCCTACATAGGCTTTGCAACCAATTACAAATGCAGAAGAAAGAGTACTTGCATTACCTGCATAATCTGTTTTTTGAGTCCAGCTATCACTATTAGGATCATACTCCCAGAATTCTTTTAATAGATGAGTGCCAGTATTATCACTACTACCATTTACTACATATCCTTTATTACAAAGAGCAAAACCTGAAGATTGCATACGTACAGCAGAACCACAATCAGCTATTGCAGACCAGGTATTAGTTCCATGATTATATTTATAAAAATCTTTATGTACAGCTGAAGAATTATCATCACCTGTACCTACGTATCCATAGTTTCCAATAGAAAAACTTGCAGAAAATCTACGTTGATCAGGATAATCAGCAATTGCTGACCAGCTGTCAGCTCCTGGGTCATATTCATACCAGTCTTTAAAATAAGAACCAGAAGAGAAACCAGAACCTACATAACCTTTATCATTTATACTGAAATTGGCAGCACCAATTCTTCCATTACCCGGTATATCAGCTTTTTTAGTCCAAGCATTTGTAAGTTGATTATATTCATATAAATCTTTATTATCTGTAGCACCATCATATCCGCCACCTACATATCCTTTTTTAGTAGCACTGAATGCAAATGAATAACAAGCCTGACGGTTACCACCACCAAAATCTGCTTTCTGAGCCCATGTATCATTTGAAGGATCATATTCCCAAACATCTTTAGTTGTAGGAGCTATACCATCATAGCCACAACCCATATAACCTTTATTTCCAATACTAAAACCAAAAGCAGCGCCTCTGTTTGTACCACCAAAATCAGCTTTCTGATACCATTGATTACAAGGTGCAAACTCCCAGCAATCATTCTTATCAGTAGCGTTATAATCTTTACCACAGGTTACATATCCTTTTCCGCCTATACACATTGATGTAGCTCTATGACGACCAGTTCCTCCAAAATCAGCTTGTTGATTCCAAGTATCAGAATTCTGATCATATTCCCAACAATCATTTCTATAAGAACTACTTCCATCATCACCACAAGTAATGTATCCTTTGTTTGTACCTGAAACTCCAAAACCACTTGCAGAATATCTTCCAGTACCTCCAAAGTCGGCTTTCTTAGTCCAATGGTCAGCTACATTATCATATTCCCAGAAATCTTTATACTTGGTAGAATTGTTGTTTCCACAACCTACATAACCTTTATTGCCAATACTGAAACCAGTACACATTTCTCTGGTATTACCACCAAAGTCAGCTTTTTTAGTCCAATTGTCACCTGCCTGATCGTATTCCCAACAGTCTTTGGTATAACCACCATCATTACCACAGGCAACATAACCTTTAGTGCCAATAGAAAATGCACAGGCACCTTCTCTTGCAGAACCACCAAAGTCAGCTTTCTTAGTCCAGCTATTACCTGCCTGATCATATTCATAACAATCTTTTGTTTCGGCAGAACCATCATTTCCACAAACTACATATCCTTTTGAACCAATGGAAAATGCAGCAGATTTTTCGCGACCTGCAGCACCGCAGTCCGCTTTTTGGGACCATGTATCATGTGCCTGATCATATTCCCATACATCTTTCTTTTTGCCAACACTATTATCATTGCCACAGGCAAGATATCCTTTGTTGCCAATTGAAAATCCACAGGCATCATGACGGGCAGAAGCACCACAATCGCTTTTTTGCGACCATACACCCTGCGCAGATCCTTGTAGAACACATGCAGCGGTAATTAATAAACTGAGTAAAAACTTCTTCATAAATTGTTGTTTTAAATGGAGGAATGTTTATAATTGGATATGTAATTGTATTAATTCTTCTTTTGAAATAGTAGGTAAATCATTTTTAGTCTTTAGTTTCTTTATTACTAAAGCGGCGACCTTGCCTGCATCCTCTTTTTTCTTAAATCCTTTTGTTCCTGGCTGACTTGGAACGGTAGTTTGTTTAATGATAGTTTTACCATTCTTAACAATTGTATAACCCCATGTATTTGCTTCAGAAGGTATTGTTGTAAAGGAATAGGTGTTGTTATTTACAGGAGGTTTCTGCTGTGCTTTTAATGGATTAATTAATCCATTAATCATCATCGATAATATAATAATAAGTACACTTCTTTTCATATAGGACAATGCAGGTATTACCTAAAATAAATTAATTGTTACCACTAAATTATAAGTTAATCAGTACAGAACTGTAGCGAATAAACAATAAATAATTGAAATAACACAATTTTAATACAAAATATTTTAAACATATAATGCTTTTTAAAGTTAATAATAACATTTATATCGATTATTGATGAATCTATATTACTTGTATTAAGGATTTAAAGCCTGTTAGCTTTTCTGATAATTAAGCACTAAGTGCCAGTTTAAGTACTTTAATCAAATGGAAAAAACGGGTAAGAAGTTTTTTCCTTACAATTGTTATTAATTACCTATTAATATTGTAATGTAATTATTTAATAATGCTCATTTCATGAAATCATTTCTACTGCTTATGCTACCTGCTTTTTGTTTCGCTCAAATTCATACCAACGATTACCCTGTATACCACCATCCCGATCTTGGAGTGCATTATAATATTCATAAAACGGTATTTAAAGTATGGGCACCTAAGGCCTCTACCGTGGTACTTCGTCTTTACAAAAATGGAGAGGGCGGCGAGCCTTTACGTACCATTCATATGTCTGTTGCACATGATGGAGTATGGCATACCGACGTAACAGGGGATATTAAAAACCAGTATTATACCTTTCAAATTCAACAGGATTATCATTGGATGCCCGAAACTCCCGATATATACGCTTTTGCAGTAGGCGTAAATGGCCATAGGGGTATGGTGGTCGATTTGCAGGAAACAAATCCTTCTGATTGGCATAACGATAAAAGACCAAATCAGGTAAACTTTACCGATATTATTATATATGAATCTCATGTTAGAGACCTTTCAATCAGCGAAAATTCAGGGATTAAACACAAAGGAAAGTTTCTGGGAATTGCTGAACTGAACACTAAAAACAACAATGGACAGTTTACGGGCTTAAGTCATCTTAAGGAACTGGGAATCACACACTTACATTTATTGCCTTCTTTTGACTATAATACTATCGACGAGTCTAAACTACTGATGAACAACTATAACTGGGGCTACGATCCTTTGAACTTTAATGCTCCGGAAGGCAGTTATTCTACCGACCCTTTTAATGGTGCAGTGAGAATAAAAGAGTTTAAACAGATGGTGCAGGCTTTACACGCCAATGGTATCCGGGTGATTATGGATGTTGTTTATAATCATACTTCCGGTATTAAAACTCCGTTCAATTATACCGCACCAGGATATTACTATCGTCATAATGCAGATGGTTCTTATTCCGATGGGTCGGGGTGTAGCAACGAAACTGCTTCAGAACGTCCTATGATGCGGAAGTTTATAATAGAGTCTTTAGTATATTGGGCTAAGGAATATCATATTGATGGTTTCCGTTTCGATTTGATGGGGCTCCACGACCAGGAAACCATGAACCAGATAAGTGATACTCTACACAAAATAGATCCTACTATATTTATTTATGGCGAAGGCTGGACGGGTGGTAGTAGTCCCCTCCCAGAAGAGCAGAGGGCTATAAAGAAGTATACTTTTAAACTACACAAAATTGCTGCCTTCAGCGATGATATGCGCGATGCTTTAAGAGGGGCACACGATGTGGATTCCGGCAAAGGATTCGTAAGTGGTAATCCATGGCTAAAGGAAAGTGTTAAGTTTGGAATTGTTGCTTCTACTCCTCATCCGCAAATAAACTACAGTCATGTTCATTATTCTCATGAACCTTGGGCTGCCGAACCTTATCAGACTATTAATTATGTATCCTGTCACGATGATAATACACTCGTAGATAAACTACGGAAATCGAATTGGGAAGCTACCGAGGAAGACCTGATAAAGATGGATAAACTCAGCCAGTCGATAGTTTTAACATCACAGGGAGTAGTATTCTTACATTCTGGAGCCGAGTTGTTGCGCACCAAACAAGGTATTGCCAATAGTTACAATCTCCCCGATTCTATCAATGAAATAGACTGGAGCAGGAAGACTAAATATAAATCGGTGTTTGATTATTATCAATCCATGATTGCACTCCGTAAAAATCATCCCGCGTTTAGAATGCCTACTACTAAAATGATACAGGAGCACCTTCATTTTACTGATTATGCCGATCCTTCTTTGCTTGTATATACCATTTCAAACAATGCCAATGGCGATAGCTGGAAAGATATCTTAGTTGTGCTGAACGGAGAAAATAAAGATAAGGAACTAACCTTACCGGCAGGTAAGTGGACTGTTGCTGTAGATGGAGTAACCGTAAAAGAAGAAGGTATAAAGCAGGTAGAAACAGTATTAAAAGTGCCAGCAATAAGTGCGATGGTTTTATTTAGACAATAGGTAAAGAGTTAAGGAAGCAATGTAATACAGCTTAATGCAGAATGCTTAGTGCTAAACGCTAAATACAATGAAGGGTTTAAGTTGCTGAGGCTGCTTGAACCCTTTCTCTTTTATACATCGTGAGTTGTGAGGAATACAAATACATTGAACCACAGCGGCACGGCGGCACTGAGTATCACAGAGAAATGCTTTAATACAAATACAGAGAACAGGGAGAATCGCACGCGATTGTTTTGTTGCTTTACGTGAGTCGTGAAAATACATCGTGAGTCGTGAGGAATACAAATACATTGAACCACAGAGA
>JBAXVH010000095.1:0-5783 GCA_037129215.1 Bacteroidota bacterium
ATCAGACTGAGGGGAAAATTTGAATTAGTAAATTAAAACCATTTAACGACTTTTATATTTCTTACTTAATCTATTTAATTAAATAAATTTATGCAACAACAGCAAACAAAGTGGTCTCAATTTGGAACCCTTATTACGGTCTTCTTTTTCTGGGGTTTTGTAGCAGCCAGTAATGATATTTTAATCCCTGTGTTCAAAAAAGCTTTCAGTCTTTCACAGGCACAGAGCCAGTTAGTGTCTGTTGCTTTTTATGTTGCATATACGGTAGGGTCAATTATTTATTTTGTTATCTCCAAATTAACTGGTGGGGATTTGTTGAATAAAATGGGCTATAAAAATGGTATTGCTTTAGGCTTGGTAATATCTGCACTTGGTACCTTACTTTTTTATCCCGCTGCCAACAATGGTTCTTTTATATTAATGATATCGGGTTTGTTTATTGTTGGTCTTGGTTTCTCACTACAACAGATTGCTGCTAATCCATTAGCCATCGTTATGGGTGATCCGAAAACGGGGGCACAGCGTTTAACGCTGGCTGGTGGTATCAATAATCTGGGTACTACTATCGGGCCATTAATTGTAAGCTTTGCCATCTTTGGTAGTGTAGCTGCGGCAAATACGGAGGCAAGTATAGAAAGTGTAAAAATTCCTTATCTGATTCTTGGTGTTGCTTTTATATTAGTGGCTATTATGATTAAATTTTCTTCTGTTCCTAATAAAATAGAATTAGAACATGTATTAGAAACAGAAGTAACTGCAACCGATAAAATAGTACATAAGGCTTCTGCTTTTGCTTATCCACAATTGATTATGGGCATGATTGCCATCTTTGTTTATGTAGGGGTAGAAGTAGCTACTGCGAGCAATTTACCTGCATATCTGGAGCAAAATCTTAAAGTGACCACCCAGAATGTTGCTCCTTTTATTTCTTTGTATTGGGCAAGTTTAATGATTGGCAGATGGACAGGTGCTGTTGGTGTTTTTGATGTAAGTAAAGGTTTTCAGCAAGTCCTTAAGTTTTTAATGCCTTATGTAGCATTCGCTGTTTTCTTATTGGTTAATACAATTGCTAATCGTTCGGTAGATCAGTTTTATGTATATGCAATTGTGATTGCAGTGATGCTTGTTGCAGATATCCTTAGCAAAAATAATCCGGTAAGAATGTTATTAATCTTCTCTCTTGCTGGCGTTGCTGCATTAATAATTGGTATGCTCACAGAAGGCATGTTGAGTGCCTTTGCATTTATGAGTGTAGGGCTATTCTGTAGCACTTTATGGCCTTGTATTTTTACAATAGCGGTTGCTGGTCTAGGCAAACATACCAATCAAGGTAGTAGCCTATTAATCATGATGATTATGGGTGGTGGTATTGTAAGCTGGTTACAAGGTTTAGTTGCTGATAGTATAGGTATTCATTACAGCTATATAATTGGAGTAATCTGTTTTATGTACCTTGCTTTTTATGCCTTTAGAGCAAAAAGTATTTTACAGTCTCAGGGTATCGACTTCGATGCTTTAAATAAAGCAGAAGGACATTAGGAAAAACAGTATCATAGTTTTTTAAACAGTTTTCAAAGTTCTGATACAGTTTAGTAACCCTATCAAACTGTATCAGAAGGTTCTCATATCATTCCATAGGGTTCTCATGTAATATCAGAACGTTCTGATGTTGTATACGAAGTTGATATACTCCGTCAGAACCTTCTGAAACAATTTCATAGACCTGTTAAACTATATCAGAAGGTTATGGAACTTCATCAGAACTGTATATAATGATGTTATCAAACAAAAATCCCTCAGCTAATGAAATTGCTGAGGGATTTGTATTCAACCTTGAACATTGTATTCTCCTGACTCCTAACTCCCTGTATTAAGTTTACAGTGTTCTTTTCAATTCTTCTTCTTCATAAGCGATAATGGTATCACCTACATTCAGATCGGAGAAGTTTCTCAGGGTAAGACCGCACTCCGTATTATTAGCTACTTCCTTCACATCATCTTTATAACGTTTCAAGCTACCAAGTTCTGCGAATGCACCTTCCTGACGAGGATATAATAAGATACCATCACGGTATAAACGGATTTTAGCATCGCGTTTAATCTTACCATCGGTAACAAAACATCCCGCAACAGTAGCTTTATCAAATTTGTATACTTCTCTGATTTCAACAGTAGCAACTTCTTTCTCCTGAATCTTAGGTTCAAGCATACCTTCCATCGCACTCTTCACTTCTTCAATTGCGTTGTAGATGATAGAGTACATCTTGATTTCCACGCCTTCGTTCTGTGCAAGTTTATTAGCATTAGAAGATGGACGAACGTTGAAACCTATCAGGATTGCATCGGATGCAGTTGCTAACAATACATCGCTTTCAGAAATCTGACCTACCGCTTTATGTACAATGTTGATAGCAATTTCGGTAGTAGATAATTTCTGCAAACTATCGCTCAATGCTTCTACCGATCCATCCACATCACCCTTGATAATGATATTAAGTTCTTTAAAGTTACCTAATGCCAGACGACGACCAATTTCATCAAGCGTAATATGTTTTCTTGCTCTCAATCCTTGCTCACGCATAATCTGAGCACGTTTATTAGCTACTTCTTTAGCTTCAGCTTCATCAGCAAATACCTTAAATTTCTCACCTGCCTGTGGTGCACCATTCAAACCAAGTACTACTACTGGTGTAGATGGTGGAGCAGTTTGAATTCTTTGGTTACGCTCGTTGAACATAGCCTTGATTCTTCCAAAATGCTGTCCGGATACAATAATATCACCTTGATTTAAGGTGCCGTTCTGAACCAGAATAGTAGCTACATAACCACGACCTTTATCTAAAGATGCTTCAATAATAGATCCGCTGGCTTCCTTGTTAGGATTTGCTTTAACGGCTAATACTTCTGCTTCTAATAAAATCTTTTCTAATAATAAATCTACGTTCAAACCTTTCTTGGCAGATAATTCCTGAGACTGGAACTTACCGCCCCATTCTTCTACCAGAATATTCATCTGAGAAAGCTGTTCGAATATTTTCTGCGGATTAGCACCATCTTTATCCATCTTATTGATAGCAAAGATCATAGGTACCTGTGCAGCCTGCGCGTGACTGATAGCCTCTTTTGTTTGAGGCATCACCGCATCATCTGCTGCAACTACAATCACAGCAATATCGGTAATCTTAGCACCTCTTGCACGCATTGCGGTAAACGCCTCGTGACCAGGAGTATCTAAGAAAGTAATCGCTTTACCATTCGGTAAGGTTACCTCATAGGCACCAATGTGCTGGGTAATACCACCCGCTTCACCTGCTACCACATTCGCTCTACGGATATAATCCAGTAAAGATGTTTTACCATGATCTACGTGACCCATTATTGTTACAATAGGAGCTCTTTCTATTAAATTACTTTCATCATCTGCTTCGTCTTCCTCTTCTTCAATCTCTTCTAATCCTAAGAAGTCTACTTCAAAACCAAACTCTCCTGCCACCAGTTCAATTACTTCTGCATCCAGACGTTGATTGATAGATACCATCAATCCAAGTCCCATACATTTTCCTATTACTTCGGCAAAGCTCACATCCATCAGGTTAGCCAATTCACTTACGGTAACAAATTCTGTTACCTGTAGCTTATTATCTTCCTGATTTTCGCCCATTGCATCATGCGCTTCATCTCTTTTAGCACGACGATGTTTAGCTTTCAAACTCTTACCTCTACCAGACTGGCCAGCAAGTTTAGCTTGTGTTTCTTTAATTTTTTCCTGAATTTCCTTAGCGTCAATCTCTTTATTTTCAAAGCGATTTTTTCTTGGTCCTCTTTGCAAAGGAGTTCTTTGTCCTGGTCTGCCACCTCTGCCTTGTTGCTGTGCAGCAGCTCTTTGTCCAGGTGTTTGTTTCTGAAGTACTGGTCTTTCGCTTTCTGGTCTTGGCGGTGGTGGCGGAGTATTATTATGTCCATGTCCACCACGGTTGTTACCATGTCCCGGACCAGTTCCAGGTTTATTTATTGGTATTCTTTTACGCTTACGATCATCTTTAGGAGAGAATTTTGGTCTTGTATCGCTATCAATTGGTAGCTCAATCTTTCCTAATATTTTTGGACCAGTAAGTTTTTCTACTTCTATATTTTCAATTACAGCAGGAGCATCAGGTTCTGCTACTGGTGGTGCTACCACTTCTGCTGGCGCTTGTTCCACAGGTGCTGCAGGTTTTTCTACAACTGCAACTGGTTCTTCTTTCTTTGGTTTAGCTATCTTCTTAGATTCTGTAACTTCAGCTGATGCTGGTACAACCTCTTCTTTTTTTGGTTTAGCTACCTTTTTAGGTCTTGTAGAAGAATCAATGGCATCCAGATCTATTTTAGTAATAATCTTAGGCCCTTCTATAATATGTTCTTCCTCTTTTGCAGCTATTACCTCAGGTGCAGGAGCCGGTGTAGGTTCTACAACCTTTTCTACTTCTGCAACAGGTATTACCTCAGGTGCTTTTTCAATCACTGGCTCAGCTATTACTTCTGGCACAACAGGAGCAGGTGCTTCTTGAACAGGAGCAACCTTTGCAGGTTCTTCTTTTTTGTTAGGATAAAGAGGCTGATCCTCTTTCTTACGCTTATACCCTAATACATCTGTATTATTCTTAGGAATCTCTACCTGATCTGCTTTACTCTTAGCTACTTTATCGCCTTGAAACTCTTTCTGTAAAGCAACATACATATCCTCGCTTAATTTAGCAGTAGGCTTTAAATCATCACGATTAAAACCTTTTTTAGCCAAAAACTCAACAAGGGTATCTTGCCCAATATTGAATTCCTTTGCTGCTCCTAATAATCTCGGTAGTTTAATTTCTGACATTCAACTCTTTTTTGTTAGCCTTATCTGGCATATTTATTTAATTCTCAAAACAAATTGAGAAAACTATTCCTTATCAAACTCTTCCTGCAATATTTTTCTTACATCTGTAATAGTTTCTTTTTCTAAATCTGTTCTTCTTTCTAATTCTTCAGCAGTAAGGTTTAATACGCTTCTTGCAGTATCACAACCCACACGCTTCAACTCATCTATGATCCACAGTTCAATTTCATCGCTGAATTCTTCCAGATCAATATCGTACTCATCCACCACTTCTTCGTCCTCACGATATACATCCAGCTCATAGCCAGTTAAAAGACATGCAAGCTTAATGTTTGCTCCCTTTTTACCAATAGCCAAACTTACCTGATCTGCTTTAAGGAATACATCAGCTCGTTTAGCTTCATTATCAATATTCATGTAACTCACTTTTGCAGGAGTTAATGAACGCTGAATTAATATCTGAACATTAGCAGAATAATTTACGATATCAATATTCTCATTCTTCAGTTCTCTTACAATACCGTGTATTCTACTTCCTTTCATCCCTACACAGGCACCTACAGGATCAATTCTGTCATCGTAGCTTTCTACTGCTACTTTAGCTCTTTCTCCTGGATCACGAACAATCTTCTTAATAGAGATTAAACCATCCAGTATTTCCGGAACTTCTATTTCTAATAACTTAGCTAAGAAGTTTGGACTTGTTCTGGAAATAATAATTACTGCATTAGCACCTTTATTGTCAATTCTTTCTACAACAGCTCTTACAGTTTCTCCTTTCTTAAAGAAGTCGTGCGGTATCTGTTCCGATTTTGGCAATAACAATTCATTTGCCTCATCATCCAGCAGCATTACTTCTTTCTTCCATACCTGATATACTTCAGGAGTAATTATTTCGCCAATTCTATCCTCGTATTTCTTAATAAGA
>JBAXVH010000096.1:0-5764 GCA_037129215.1 Bacteroidota bacterium
TAATTGTATAGAGTATTCTATGAATACCAATACAAAATAGAACCATTTAAACATCTATTTATCTATGATTCAAGATAATACAAATACTAAGACCAAAATTTTCTTAATTGAAGATAATGAATTATACAGTCAGGGTTTGACGTACATGTTATCGGATAGCAATTTTGATGTTACTCCTGTTTACAGTGCAGAAGAAGCATATCAGATGCTTTTCAGCACAATGCCTGATATTATAATTCTGGATGTAATACTCAGCCAGAATATTGATGGGTTTTCATTTCTGAATGTCATTAAAAACGATATAAGAGTTGCTCATATTCCAGTGATTGTTATATCATCTATGTCTTTGAATGATAAGATTACTCAAGCTCTAACTTTAGGTGCTTCTGATTATCTTGTTAAACCATTTAAAGTTGATGATCTTGTAATAAAAATCAACAGTTTAATTCAGTTAAGGGATAATATTATCAGACATATCAGTTCAAGATCTGTCATCTCTCAGATTTCAGAAATGGACAGTCATCATAAACTAATAACGGAGTTTACTTTACATGTTCAAGAATTGATTGCAGAGAATAAAGATGCTTCAATTCCAGAAATTGTAAAATCGCTCGGAGTAGGTTATGCAAAACTCGAAGAGATAGTAAAGAAGGTATTCGACATGACTCCTATTACATACATTTTGACAAAAAGATTAGAAAAAGCAGATTTAATGCTTCGTAATTCCAATATGTCTATTAATGATATTGCAAATAGTGCAGGCTTCCATTCTGCATCTTATTTCTGTACGAGTTATAAAAAAGCATTTGGAATAACCCCATTACAAAACAGGAAGAATTCTAATAATCATTAGAAATAGAAATCAAATGAATAGCGGTAATCATTAAACAATAAATCCAGACAAATATTTGTCTGGATTTATTGTTTAATGAGCTTCTTTCTAATGAATAATCATCATTAATAATTATTCGTTTCTAAATACAACAAGATTATCAAATACATCTACTAAAACAGGTTTAGTTTTATCGATATCTCCTGCCAGTATTCTTTTTGATAACTGGTTCACTATTTCCTTTTGAATAAGCCTTTTTAAAGGCCTTGCTCCAAATTGAACATCATACCCATTCTCGCCAAGATAGTCTATTAAATAGTCGCTAAACACTAAGTTTATGCCATTATCAGTTAATAGTTCCTTTAAAGAGTTCAGTTGAATCTTTACAATGCCTTTTATTTCTTTTTTCATTAAAGGCTGGAACATAATAATATCATCTACCCTATTCAGAAACTCGGGACGAATTGTCTGTCTTAATAAAGTCATTACTTCCTGCTTAGCTTTCTCCGTAACATCTTCTTTATTCTTTTCAGTAACAGATTCAAATGCATCCTGAATTATATGACTACCAATATTGCTGGTCATGATAATGATTGTATTCTTAAAGTTCACCACCCTACCCTTGTTATCTGTCAATCTTCCATCATCCAATACCTGTAATAGAATATTCCACACATCAGGATTTGCTTTTTCTATTTCATCCAACAGTACCACACTGTATGGTTTTCTTCTAACAGCTTCTGTTAATTGTCCACCTTCGTCATAACCAACATAACCTGGAGGAGCCCCAATTAATCTTGATACAGTATGTTTTTCCTGATACTCGCTCATATCAATTCGGGTCATCATGCTTTCATCATCAAACAGATATTCTGCTAAAGCTTTTGCGAGCTCTGTTTTACCTACACCAGTAGTACCAAGGAAAATAAAAGAACCAATTGGTTTCTTAGGATCCTGCAGTCCTGCCCTACTCCTTCTTATAGCATCAGCAACAGCGGTTATAGCTTCTTCCTGACCTACCACTCTCTGATGAAGATATTCTTCCAGATTCAGCAATTTATCTCTTTCGCTCTGAATCATTTTATGAACAGGTATGCCGGTAGCTTTAGCAATACTTGCTGCAATATCTTCTGCGTCTACCTCTTCCTTAAGCATCCTTTTTTCGGTACTGGAATTTATCTGTTCAGTAAGATCTGCAATCATTTTTTCCTCTGCTTTAATCTTACCATAACGAATTTCTGCCACCATTCCATAATCCCCATTCCTTTCTGCCTGATCGGCCTGTAGTTTTAAATCTTCAATAGTAGCTTTACCATTCTGTACTTTTTCTACCAGTTCCTTTTCTTGTTTCCACTTCGATTTAAACGTATCTCTCTGCACAACAAGGTTGGCAATCTCTGTATTTAATTCATGCAATTTCACTTCATCATTTTCTCTTTTAATTGCTTCTCTTTCTATCTCCAACTGACGAATACTTCTTTCTAAAGTATCCAATTCTTCAGGCATAGAATTCATCTCTAACCTAAGCTTAGCTGCACTTTCATCTATTAAATCTATAGCCTTATCCGGCAAGAATCTATCAGTAACATATCTGTGAGAAAGTTCTACAGCTGCTATTATTGCTTCATCTTTAATTCTTACATGGTGATGTGTTTCGTACTTATCCTTAATGCCTCTTAAGATTGATATAGCATCTTCTATAGATGGTTCATCAATCATTACTTTCTGAAACCTTCTTTCCAAAGCTTTATCTTTTTCGAAATACTTCTGATATTCATTTAAAGTAGTAGCACCTATTGCTCTAAGTTCACCTCTTGCCAATGCAGGTTTTAAGATATTAGCAGCATCCATTGCGCCTTCTCCTCCTCCTGCACCAATTAGGGTATGAATTTCATCTATAAAAAGAATTATTTCGCCATCGCTTTCTGCTACTTCTTTTACAACAGCTTTTAATCTTTCTTCAAACTCTCCTTTATACTTTGCGCCTGCAATAAGTTGACCCATATCAAGGGTATAAATAATTTTGCTCTTAAGATTATCCGGCACATCTCCATTTACAATCCTCATTGCAAGTCCTTCGGCAATAGCCGTTTTACCTACCCCAGGTTCCCCTACTAATATTGGGTTATTTTTACTTCTTCTTGTTAGAATATGTAATGTTCTTCTTATCTCATCATCTCTGCCTATTACTGGATCAAGCTTACCATTTCTGGCCATCTCATTCAGGTTTCTGCCATACTTCTGTAATGAATTATACTGATGTGTTTCTGTTGCAGAATTAACTGTAGCCCCCTTTCTCAAATCCTTAATTGCAGCAACGAGTCCTTTTTCTGTTAGACCAGCATCTTTTAAGGTTTTAGCTGTATCATCGTTGGTTAACAATAAACCCAGCAACATATGTTCTACGCTGATAAATTCATCATTAAATTGTTTCAAAGAAACATTTGCTTTTAATAAAGCCGTATTCAAATCTCTTCCAAGATTCTGTGCAGGTTCACCAGTAGAAATCTTAGGTAATTTCTTTATCGTTTCTTCCAGCTTCGAAGAAACAAAAGCAATGTTTACATTATTTTTTTTCAGAAGGTAACTCACTGAACTATCTTCATCTTTTATCAATACTTTCAAAAGGTGATTGGTTTCAATAGTAGGGTTACTATTGTTGTAAGCTTCCTGCTGTGCAGCCTGAAGACTTTCCTGTGCCTTAATTGTGTAATTACTTGTATTCATGTTTAATTAATTGATAATGGATTATTGATAATGGATAAATTATTTTTCTTACTTGTTTTTATAATACTTACTAATAGTTTCAATAATATATCTATATCATTTTTGTAAGCTAAATATGTAGTTTCTGTAATATATTCAGTATCTTTTAATAAGTCTAACCAATAACTTGTTTCATTAGCTTCCTTTAAAGCAATAGCTAATTTATGTATAAAATCTGCTTTACTTTCGGCCTGTTCTGCCTCCCTAACTAAAGCACCAATTGAGGTTCCTGATCTAAGAATTTGTTTACTTAATATATATTCATTTTTGTCTTTGGAAATTAATTTATATAGTGACACGATTTCAATTGCAAATTCATAACTCAGCTTTTTAATGATATTTTCTTTCATAAAATCATAAATTTAAACACAGTTATCAATTTTCAATTTTCAATTATCCATTAACTATTAAATTCGCACAAAGATTTATCCAACATATAAAACAGGAAATTATGTCTACAACAGTTTCTCCAATCTGCCGAAAAGTCAGTACCATAGCGGTTTTCTTGCTATTATTTCAGTTTTCATTTGCGCAATATGATTTTTCTGGTGCAGATAAAATGCTGGCAACAGCACAAAAAGATATCAGCAAAAATGCAGTAGTATTAGTTTATAAAGACGGGAAGCCAATTTATAAAAAAGAAATTGGCGAAATGAAGTTGAATGAACAAGTTCCTATTGCAAGTTGCAGCAAATGGCTTACCGCAGCTATGGTTATGATACTGGTAGATGAAGGCAAGATTTCTCTGGACGATAAAGTATGCCAATACCTACCAGTATTTAAAGAATATGGCAAAGCTTACATCACTATCCGTCATTGTTTAAGCCATCAGACAGGCATACAACAGGAGCCTGTTACCCTTAGGTCTATTGTTTTCAAGAAAAAGTATCCAACGTTGGAACAGGAAGTGCATGATATTGCTTCTAAAAAGGAGATAGATTACAATCCTGGAGAAAAGTTCTTTTATGGTAGTGTAGGATTGGATATTGCAGCAAGAGTATGTGAAATAGTGACTAAAAAAAGTTTTGCTCAATTAACAACTGAGCGCCTTTTCAGACCATTAGGAATGAGAAGTACCACTTTTGCTAATGAAGATTTTGAAGCTGCTCCAAATCCTTCAGGAGGTGCTCGTTCCTCCGCTTTAGATTATGCCAACTTTACTAGTATGTTGCTCAATAAAGGCGTATTTAATGGAAAAAGAATTCTGAGTGATTCTGCAGTTGGGGTTATGATGCAGCAACAAATAACAACAGAAAATATAAAGTATGCTCCAGCAGTTGCACAAGGTTATACTTATGCATTGGGTTCATGGATTATTAGTGCAGATGCTAATGGTAAAGGAATAGTAGTTACCTGCCCGGGTTTATTCGGCAGTTTTCCATTGATTGATTTTTGTCGTGGGTATACAATGATTGTATTTACTAAATCACTATTATCCGAGCATAAAAAAGAATTTTACTTAAAGCTTAAGGAAATTTTCGATAACGCTATTTCTTCACCGAATTGTAACTAATAAATATTGTTTATGCCAGGATTAGGAAGAATTATTAAAATGGGCTCCATGTTTAGTTTCGAACACAAAAGCCACCCTTTGCTATCGCAGCGCTTGTTTTTAAGAAGAGTATTATGGAATGTAACTTTCGCAACGCTTATTCTTGCTATCTGCCTATTTATTGGCATTTTAGGTTATCATGTATGGGGACCAATGGGTTGGATTGACGCTTTACACAATGCCTCTATGATTCTAAGTGGTATGGGACCTGTAGTGGAAATTAAAACCAATATTGGTAAGGTGTTCTCTTCCTTTTATGCCCTTTTCAGTGGGGTTGCCTTTATTACTAATATTGGTATTCTGATAGCCCCGCTTGCTCATCGTTTTTTTCACAAACTTCACCTCGAGGACTAATATTTAATCGAAAATGGATAATTGAAAATTGATAACGAATACAAATACAGATTATCAAATTTCAATTATCCATCATCCATTATATTATGCTGAGTTTCTTCCTGCATTTATTATACCAAATGAACATCTCATAATGAGTTTTTCATAAGTTTTCTTAATGTTTGCATTTGCAGGCACATCCTCCATTGTTCTTATTTTATTAATTGCATATTGTTGTATAGTTAACAATGGCAATACAATTCTTTCCCTCATTTGAATAG
>JBAXVH010000097.1:0-5685 GCA_037129215.1 Bacteroidota bacterium
GGTTAATTGATCATGAATACCTACAAAAAAAGGAATGGTAGCATACAATGGATCCGAGCTATTGGTATAGCCAGGAATATCCGAATTCCAGTTCTGATAAAAGCTCCCCCTACGATTAATATTACCAGTCTTTTCACCCAGTCCTATAAACTTTTCATCGCTATGCAGCTTCTTATAACAGCTTACTTCATTGCCATACCAGCTAATACCCAAACCTTCATCATCGCCACAAAGCAACTGATGTTGAAGATTATAAATACTTATTCTAAAGGGATTGCCCTTTACCTGTATTATTAATGAATCCGTCTTTAATTCCCACTGATTTGTTTTATCACTTGCAATAGATAAAGATGCAGTTGGTTCAAGATGATCTATTGCAAATGAAAAGTCGTTTATCATAGCTTCCTTCGATGCTCTTATTCTTACAGTGGTAGCATTGTAAGCCGTAATATTTACAGTAGCATTCGTTAGTTTAAAAGATACTCCGCCTTTAATCAAATGATGATGTACATACTTGCCAATCTGTTCACTTAATCGGGCAGATTGAGCATTACATAAATTATTATATCCAGTAAAAACGATGCATAATAAAGAGAGCAGAATACCTTTTTTCATAAGGAACAATTTTGTATAAAATATTCAACAAATATAATAAGGATGCTACTATGTATAAGTTACACATTTAAAGAATAGGTAAATAATGTAGTTACTGGTTTCTTGTTACCAGTAATATAGTTGGGATTACAGTGAAAGTTTGAAAAATAAAAGAATTCCTTTTTTATTCTATCTATTGGATTGTAAGAATAATCTGGATTTTAAGATGCCCATTCTATTTAGTCTAAAAAGCATTGCGGTAGATAAACATCCTAATCCATACTTCACACTTCTGCTGAAATTGATAGAAGAAGCTTCTTTAAAATACTTTGTAGGACAGGTAATTTCCCCAATTCTGAAGTCGGCATATATAGCCTGCGATAGAAACTGATTATCAAAAACAAAGTCGTTGGAATCTTCTTTCCATGGAATAGTTTCCAGAACTTTTCTGGTATAGGCACGGTAGCCGGTATGGTATTCAGAAAGCTTGGCACCCATCAATACATTCTGCATAAAAGTAAGAGCTCTGTTGGCAATATATTTATACAGTGGCATACCACCATTTCTTGCTTTACCCCCAAGAATACGGGAACCAAGAACTACATCAAACTCGCCTGATTCCAATAAGTAAGCCATAGCACCAATCAGCTTAGGCGTATACTGATAATCGGGGTGTAGCATAATAACAATATCAGCGCCCGCTTTTAAAGCAGCATCATAGCAGGTCTTCTGATTGCCACCATAACCAAGATTGCTGGCATGCACTATCAGATTAATGCCTAACTGACGAGCGACTTCAGATGTTTCATCGGTACTGGCATCATCTACCAGTATTACTTCGTCTACAATATCCAGCGGTATTTCGTTGTAGGTAGTAATAAGCGTTTTAGCAGCATTGTATGCCGGCATTACCACTACTATTTTATTCTTTCTTACCATGTTGTTTTTTTCTTAGTAATTATTTTACTACTTATTACTTAAAACCTAATACTTATAACATAATTATTTTGGCGTACAATTATTGCCAATCATATTAGTAGAATCCGAGTATCCTAAAGATTTTGCTTTGTTCCAGTCATCACAGGCACCTGCCAGATTTAATTGCTGATGCTTAGCCATACCTCTTTCAAAGTATCCTTCGGCAAAGTCTGGTTTAATACTAATTGCTTTATCAAAATATTTAAAAGCAGAGTCTAATTGATTAAGCTCTCTGAATGCACGTGCAAGATTATTATAGGTAATAGGAGAGGGCGATTTAGCCATTATACTCAATGCATGATGACAGTCTACTACAGTGCCTATATAATCTCCTGAAAGTACTTTTGCATAGGCTCTGTTATTGTATGCTTCGGCATAGTTGGGATTTAATTGAATAGCTCTATCAAAGCTTGGAATAGCATTGCCATAATCTTTTACAGCTATAAATAAGTTGCCAAATGAGCAGTATACTTTAGGGTTAGTAGAATCGTATTTAGCAGCCATGAAAATATCGCGGAAAGCCGACTCATATTTCTTTAAAGCTCTCTTTTCTACCGAACGGGCAAGGTATGCATTGATCATACCAGGATTCAATGTGATTGCTAAAGAGAAGTCTTGCTCAGCACCTTCATGATTGTTCATCTTTGCCTTTATTCTACCTCTCGAAAAGAACATGTTGGCATCTTTAGGATTCAATTCAATTGCCTTATCCATATCCTGCATGGCAAAGGTAGTATCTCCTTTATCAATATACATTCCCGCACGCATAGATAAGCCAGCAGGATTGCCCAGAGAAGCAGCACGGGACGATACACTGATATTATCTTTGTAATCGGCACAATGTAAAAATGCCAGTACAGAAAATACCGCTATCAATGGAATGTAAAACCAGGTAAAACGCTGTGAGAAAACAGGAGAATCAAGATGTTCATCCAGAAAGAATCCTACTATAATTACAATACCTATCATAGGAAGATAAGTACGGTGTTCCAGGTAATTAAAAAATGTATCGGCATTTTCTAAACGATAAATAGTAGGAGGAATTGCAAAGAACAGGAACCATAATAAGCCCATTAATACAGCCCACTTTTTATCTTTGGAATATTCGAAAGTAAGATACACCAGTGCTATCATAAATATAATACCGATGATGGTAGAAGCGTTGTCGTACAAAGGAAAAGTAGATAGATTAAATGGGATAAAGAACTTGCCTATAATAGTTGGTATTACCTGATTATTTTTAAAGAAAGGAATAATACCTAATACATCTACAGTAGCACCAGACCCTGCTACTACTTTACTTCTTAAAATATAGAAGACAACAAATATGGCTGCCCAGAAAATACCAAAAGGTAAGAGCTTTTTAATGCTGAAATCTTTCTTAAGAATAAGGAAGTAATAGTAGAGTAAAAAGAACGGAAACAATACTGTAGTTTCTTTGGTGAAAATGGTAATTAGGAACAATATTACATGCAGTATAAAGAAGTAAAACTTGCCGGTAGTAAAGTATTTTCCAAAGGTAAGAAACAGGTTAAGACCTAATAAACCAATAAGTATATCCCCCCGCGATGGTATCCATCCTACCCCCGAAGCAAAGAGCGGATGACAGGCGAATAGTAACGATAATAAAAATGCAGTATAACGTTTTAATCTGAGGAAAATAAGGAAGTAGTAAAGACTGATACAGGTAAGGATATGGATAGCCAGATTGGTGATATGAAACATCCATAGTTTCTCTCTGCTTACCTGCGCATCGAGCATGAAAGATAAGTTCTGTACCGGACGATAGAAGTCGCCTGTACTATTAAAGAATGCATCGGTATGCAATACGGTATCTATTTTATGGATATTACCTACCACATCAAATTTCTGCAGAATAATACCATTATCATCGAAGTTGGTATAATCAAATTTTACTGCCTGCACATAAATAATGAGGGGCAATAAAACCAGTAAGCCAAGATGTATCCATACATTATTTTTCATTAGTCCCGAAAAAGAATTCTTTATTATCGTATTGTCAGCCATGTGTTTTCAATGAAATTATAGAGCCGTTATATTAATGTTTAATACAATATTTATTGATAGTATCCTGCGCCATTTTAAAGCCAAGATTTACCGACTGTTGCCAGTCGTCGCAGGCACCTTTCATGTCGTGTATTTCTTTCTTTGCCATACCACGATAAAAATAACCAAAGTAGAAGTTATTCGTTAAAGCCAAGGTAGTATCAAAAGTTTTAATAGCAATCTCAGGCTTCTTTAATTCCAGATAAATAATCCCTTTATTGTAATAAGCATTTAAGAATTGAGGAAACAATGCAATTGCCTGATTGCAATCCTGCAAAGCATTATTAAAATCTTTGTTTTTATAGCGAACAAAAGCACGATCGTTATATGCTTCGGCAAAGCCACTATCTAAAGTAATAGTCTTGGTAAATGCTTTCTCGGCATTTATAAAATCGCTTGCATTTACATATACTTTACCTAAAGTAGAATAGATGCGGGCATTGCTGCTATCGAATAGCTTTGCTTTCTCTACATCCTGCATAGCGCCAGGGAAATTCTGTGTAAATATTCTTTCATTAGCTCTGCTGATATAGGCTTCCATATAAGTAGAATCCAATAGGATTGTTTTACTAAAATCGTCTTCAGCCCCCTTATGATCTTTTAATTGTTCTGCCCTTACTCTACCTCTGTTAAAGAATGCAGGGGGATATTCATCATTGGATAATTCAATCGACTTTTCAAAGTCAGCTAAGGCATTCGTAAAGTCCCTCTCATTAAAATAAAGTTCCCCTCTTTTAGAGCATGCTCCAGCATTTCCACGAGTAGTAGCGTTACTAAAAAATGCAATAGAATTTTTAAAGTCATCACTGCGTATCAGCGACATAAAGCTGAATAAAATAATGATTACAATAGGTGACCAGTAATATAATTGCCGGCGACTATTGTACAGTGTATTATCCAACAGATATGCCAGTAATATCAGCAAACCAGCTAATGGCAAATACATTCTATGTTCGTAATATTCCAGTAAATGTTTACTGAAGAACAATTTAAAAAACATAGGTGGTATGATGAACAACATAAACCAGATAAAGCCCATTATAGGAAGCCAACTTTTTGCTTTAATATATTTTGCAATAAGTAGTATAGTTCCAAGGAGTATAATAGTGCCAATGCCAGTATATATAGGTTCGAACAATGGGAGAGTAGAAAGGTTGGCAGGTAGAATAAATTTCGCAATTGCAATTGGAATAGTTGGCAGGTTGGAAATAAAAGGAGCTATTCCCAATATAAAAGAAGGAGGGGTGCCTGTAACTACTTTACTCCTCATAAAATAATATGCTACGAAGGTTATTCCCCAGATAATAATTAATGGAAGTACTTTTTTGAAATTGAATTCTTCGTTCGATAAAAACCAGTAATAGAAGAGTAACAATACTGGTAAAAGTATAGCCGTTTCTTTACTGAATATAGCCAGTATAAAAAGGATGATATTTAGTACCAACCAGATTTTGCCGGAAGATTTTATGTAGTTGATAAAACTATTGAATAATAAAATACTGAATAGTCCAATTAATAAATCGCCTGTTGCAGGCACCCATGAAACAGCTGAACTTAGTAATGGATGAACTGAAAAAATAAGCGCAATAAATAAAGCAGTAAGATTCTTTATGCCCAGTTTCTTTAGCAATACATAGAAAGAAACTACCGTAAGTATATGAATTAATAATCCTGATAAATGATAAATCCACGGACGTTCACCACCAATAAAAGCATCTATGAAAAAGATAACTGTTTGCATTGGTCTAAAGAAATCACCGTTACGGGCAAGAAACGCATCAGTGCTAAAAGCCAGGCCAATATTTTTTATACTGGTTATGATAGGAAAATTGTTTTTAATAATGGCTACATCATCAAAATCAATAAACTGAAAACCTGTTGTTTTAATATAAATAAAGAATGGTAGGAGAACTAATACTACCCAATGCCAGATAATTTGATTAGCAAATTTTTCCAGGAAAGGGTTAGTTGGCAATTCTTTGTAAACAGGTATTTTTTTATCAATAATATTATTATATATCTTTTTCTGTTTGGCCATGGCTATCT
>JBAXVH010000098.1:0-5621 GCA_037129215.1 Bacteroidota bacterium
ATACTATCCATCTTACCAATGCTTTAGGTTGCGATAGTGCAGCTACATTAGTATTGTCTTTAAAGTCGGCTTCTTCATCATCCACCACAATTAGTGTTTGTCCTACTGCATTACCTTATTTATGGAATGGAAATAGCTATCCTGCAGCAGGTACTTACGCTATGCATCTAACCAATGCTGTTGGTTGCGATAGTACTGCTACTTTAATATTAACTTTAAAATCGTCAACTACATCTTCAAATTCAATAAGTGTATGCCCATCTGCTTTACCCTATTCATGGAATGGCAATAGTTATAATGCAGCGGGCACCTATACTGTACATCTTACCAATACAGCAGGTTGCGATAGTACTGCTACATTAATATTATCATTAAATGCATCTTCTGTTTCTACTACCCCTGTTACGGTTTGTGCAAATGCATTACCATATTCATGGAATGGAAATAGCTACAATACAGCTGGCACTTATACGGTTCATCTTACCAATTCAGTGGGTTGTGATAGTGCAGCTACATTAGTATTAAATACTACAGCACTGCCAGTAGTGAATCCTATTACTGGTGGTAATTCTTTATGTGCAAACAATACTTTGCAATTGTCCAGTGTTACACTTGCGGGTACCTGGTCCAGTAGCAATACTGCAGCAGCTACAGTAAGCAATTCAGGTCTGGTACAAGGCATAACTGCAGGCAATACTACTATCAGTTATTCTCTAACAAATAGTTGCGGTACTACTACCAGAACTATGAATATTGTTGTTGGTGCATTACCTGTTGTAAATCCAATTGTTGGAAACAATAATATCTGTGTTAATACAAATACTCAATTACTCGAAACTGCTACAGGGGGTACCTGGGTAAGCAATAATACTGCCGTGCTGATTGTAGATAATACTGGTCTTGCTACTGCTCTGTCAGGAGGTACTGCCTTAGTTACTTATATCGCAACTAATATGTGTGGAACAGATTCTCAGCATATAAGTATAGTGGTAAGTTCATCTCCATTTGTTAGCCCTATTACTGGTAATGATTCTGTATGTGTAAATGGAACATTACTGTTGACAGATATTACCCCTTCGGGAATCTGGACCAGTGCTACTCCTTCAGCAACAGTTAATGCAAATGGATTAGTAGCAGGCGTGAAATCGGGAACTGCGATTATTTTTTATACTGTAACTAATACCTGCGGTACAACTTCAAAACAGTTTACAGTTTATATCAATGATGTTCCTGCTGTAGCTGATATTAGTGGGACAAATAATATTTGTATTAATACAACAACTGCATTAACTGATATTACACCTTCAGGTACCTGGACAAGCAGTAGTATTTCTATAGCACCTATCTCCTCTGTTGGAGTGGTTACCGGAGCTTCGGTAGGTACTGCAACTATTAGTTATGCAGTAAAAAATACCTGTGGTACTACTACTAAAACTTATGGAATTACGGTATTGGCTACACCTGCTGCTTTCCCTATCAAAGGAAAAGATTCTTTGTGTACCGCCACTACTACACAGCTTTCAAATGCAGGCGTAGGAGGCACATGGTTAAGTTTTAATCCTGCGGTAGCAACAGTTGATAATAATGGCAAACTGCTGGCTGTATCGGCAGGTATTGACACTATAACGTATAGTATAACTAACTTTTGTGGTACAGCTATCGATTCCTTTCCTGTTTTAGTGCATCCTGTACCTTCCTGCAGCTTTACTATTAATCCATTTATTGCTAATATCTGTTTGGGCGATTCTATAATTATCAGCGATAATACAACTAGTAATCCTGTTGTAACATCGCTTTGGAATTTAGGTAATGGGGTGGTAGATTCAGGAATGTTCATTACCTATACTTACCCTTTTGCAAATAGTTATTACATAACCCATAGAATTATAGATCAGTATGGATGTATAAGTAGTCCTTCTAAGTTGCCGGTAATAGTTCAAACATTACCTACTGTAAACAATGGGTATACGGTTTATGTCTTACAAAACGACTCAGTTACATTAAATCCTCAGGTTACAGGGTTGGATAATAATTCTACCATTAACTGGTCTCCAGGCATTTTCCTGAATAATAATTCAATACTTAATCCGGTTTGTACTCCTTCCAGCGATATTACATATACCCTCACAATTAAAGATTCTATCGGGTGTCCGGGTAAGGATACGCTACATGTTGTTGTATTGGAGCCAATTCAGATACCAAATGTATTTTCTCCTAATGGAGATCAGGATCATGATTACTGGGTAATTCCTAACTTAGATAGATTTCCTGGTATAAGCTTGAACGTTTTTGACAGAAATGGTCAGGTAGTATATACCTGCCGGGATAAATATGTTAAATGGGATGGTAAATACAATGGTAAGGATGTACCAATGGGTGTTTACTACTATATACTCGATAGAGGCTTTAAATTACCAGTACTAAGTGGTACAATTACAATACTTCGATAAATTGTTCATTTACTCATTTCTTTGTTAAATACTACCTTTTTAAAATTATAAAAGTTATTTATAATTCCATTTTCACCATTTTAATTTGAATATTCAATAAGGTTAGATGAATATTTAATAAGGCAACATGAGTTCATAATAAGGTTAGTTGAATAAATAGTATTCCTTGTTGAATCCATTATAATCCTTCAATTATCTATTATAAAGTGATTTATATGCACTATATGGTTGGAATAGTATGGTCTAATCGTTAATGAATCCAATCTAATCATGTTTGAATCGTCAATAAGTTAACATGAATGAACAATAATGTTGCTGTTAAGTATTACAACGTATTTTATATTCTTCTAAAGATAATGCATTCAAATGTTCAGCCTGATTTTAAGTTAGGAATATATTAATCTCATCAAATTCCTGAGTTATTTATAAGTATAACAGTATTAATAAAAAGAAAAGAGAGCCTTTAGAATATTCTGCAGACTCTCTTTCGGTATAAATCAATTAAAAAACTATCCAGGCATTCTGGCAATGTGTTTATCCATTTCTTTTATCTGTTCTACAACTTGTGGGGTAGTAGGTTTACAAGCTTTAGCTTTACGGAAGAAATCTTTTGCTGCTCTGAATTCGCGCTTGTTTACCATAAACTGACACATGGCAAGAAAAGCTACAGCCTTACTTTCATTATCAGCCAATCCTGCACGTAAAGCTGCACGCATATAAGTCTCTGCCTGGCGTAAATCTCCTTTTTGCATAGCCATCATTCCTAATTGAAGTTTATTGGCACCTTCGGCCTCTGGCATAGCTGTACCAATACTACTACTCATCTTTAAATGCTTCTCAGCACTATCAAAATCCTGATTCATCATAGCCAGATTACCTTTTAGCGTATAATAAGTAGAACGGATAGGAGAATATAATAATTTAGGGAACCAGATAGAAGCAAGGATCTTCTCTACTTCGGCTGTATCACCTTTTTCCATAGGCTCCTGAATTAATCGAAGTGGGCCAATAAAAAAATGACTGAATAAGGCTATTACGCCTATAAAGTATAAAATAAAAGAAGGCCAGAAACTGGCAACCACATTTACCGTAATAGCCAGCAATATTGCCAGAATGCCTAAATAGAAACGATACTTTATTATAAGATTATAAAACTTCATATACTTTTTTTCGAGGCGCAAAGATATAGGCTAATAACAAATGAAGTTTTAAAGATAATAGAATTGTTTCCCCATTTTTAACCTTAATTAATCGATAATAAGGTTGTAACATAAAAAAACCTTTCCAGATGTGAGTATTGGAAAGTTTTTTTAATATGAATATAAATTGTATTAATCTAGTTTACGAAGGTATTCACCATAACCGCTCTTAGCATATTTATCAGCTAAAGTTATTAGGTGTGCACGATTTATATAACCCATTCTGTAGGCTACTTCTTCTATACAACCTACTTTATGTCCTTGTCTTTTTTCTATTACTCTTACAAACTCGCAGGCATCGCTATAAGAATCAAAAGTACCAGTATCCAACCAGGCAGTACCTCTATTCATCACTCCTACGTGTAAGTTATTTTGTTCCAGATAAACTCTGTTTACATCGGTTATTTCATATTCTCCACGAGGAGATAGAGGTATCTCTTTAGCAATTTTTACTACATTATTGTCGTAGAAATATAAACCTGGAACAGCAAAATTAGATTTTGGATTTACAGGTTTTTCTTCAATAGAAATAGCCTTTAAATTTTTATCAAATTCTACCACACCATAGCGCTCAGGATCATGGACTTTATAAGCAAATATGGCAGCTCCATTCACATCATTAAAAGATTGTATAAGTTTACTAAATCCTGTCCCATAAAATATATTATCTCCTAAAATTAAAGCTACTTTATCATTACCAATAAAATCAGCTCCAATTACAAAAGCCTGGGCTAAACCATTTGGCACAGCTTGTACTGCATAAGAAAACTTACAGCCAACCTCGCTGCCATCCCCTAATAAACGTTGAAACTGAGCAGAATCTTCAGGTGTTGTAATAATCAGAATCTCATTTATACCCGCCAGCATTAAAACCGAAAGTGGGTAATAAATCATCGGCTTATCATAGATAGGGATTAATTGTTTGCTAATCCCCTTTGTAATAGGATACAACCTTGTTCCGCTTCCTCCGGCTAATATTATTCCTTTCATTGATATATTAATTAATTAGTAATTGCTTGAGTATACTCTTTAAATGTTGGTAATATTAAATCTTTATCAGATAATAATATCTGATCAGAAGGCAGATGCCAATCAATTGCAAGATCAGCATCATTATACATAATTCCTCCTTCAGAAGATTTGTTATAATAATTGTCGCATTTGTAAAAGAATGTTGCCTCATCACTTAGCACTATAAAACCATGTCCAAAACCACGGGGTACAAATAATTGTTTATGATTATCTTCTGTAAGCTCAACAGAAATGTACTTTCCATAAGTTTCAGAATCTGGGCGTAGATCTACAACAACATCTAAAACAGAACCTTTAATTACTCTTACAAGCTTAGCCTGAGCAAATTCACCTTTTTGAAAGTGTAGCCCTCTAAGGACACCCTTTGCAGAGTTGGACTGATTGTCTTGTACAAAGTCAATATCAAGTCCAGTTAGTTGTAGAAATTTTTGTTTATGAAAACTTTCAAAAAAATGCCCACGATTGTCACCGAAAACAGTATCAGTTATAATAAAACAATCTTTTAAAATGGTTTGCTCAACTTTCATATAAAGTACAGTAAATTATTTATTGGAGTACATTGAATCGTAATAATGCTGATAATTTCCACTGGTTACATTGTTCAACCATTCTGTATTGGCAAGAAACCAGTCGATAGTTATTTGTAAACCTTCTTCAAATGTAACAGAAGGCTTCCATCCAAGTTCAGCATTAATTTTAGTAGCATCAATTGCATATCTTCTGTCATGCCCCGGACGATCTTTGATATAAGTAATAAGTTTCTCACTGGTACCTTTTTCTCTGCCTAGTTTATCATCCATTTGACTACAAAGGATTTTTACTAAATCAATATTTTTCCATTCGTTAAAGCCCCCAATATTATAGGTGTCATTAATCTTTCCTTTATGAAAAACCAAATCAATTGCGGTTGCATGATCTTTTACAAACAACCAGTCACGGG
>JBAXVH010000099.1:0-5585 GCA_037129215.1 Bacteroidota bacterium
ATTCTGATCAGTCAAATATGCACTATATATAAAATAAATAACGTGTTTACATAACTTTTTATCAAAAAATAACTCCTTTTACCCCCCTAAATAAATCTATTTACGATTTAATTAGGGGGGTAACTTTTAATAGCTTCACTTCACCGGATTAATTAGAGGTTGAAATGTTAGGTATTACCAAAAATACTCCGCGTCTTTCAAATTCTAACCACCCCACAGATGGCTATCTTCGTAGGAATGCCGAAAATTTAATTTCTCAGCTTGTTGCTCCTTCATTCCTCCAGCTTTCTACTTTATTCTTCCAGAAAAATAATATAGAAGAGAAGGAACTGCATACGTTCTTCCAGGAAATAACTTTCAATCAGCAGGAATGGATGCCATTCCTCCGTATATATACTTCATTCCTTCAGTATCAAAGCTCATTCTTTCAGGAAAAAAATCGAAGAAAGAAGAATGCATTCCATACCTCCAATCCCCAACTATTTTTAAGGAGGAAGAAAGTAAAAATGGGGTCATTCATTTTAATACAATTAGTAATTATTCAAAAATATTTCATCAACTTTTTTCTTCCGTGCCAATAAAACAAAGGTGTGGAAGGACTATTTAGTAATTTAATAAACTCAATATTATGAAACGTAAAATTCACGTTCTTGTTAGCTGGCCAAAATTGCCCGTTTTAGATTTTTTATTATTTGTTCTGGGATTGATTACCAAACTGACTGGTAATCTTAAATTTCCCAATTTGCCTGTAACTTTAATTGATGTAAAAAAGGCTTACGATCGTTTGATGGTTGCATTCCCACTTAGGAAGAAGGGGGATATTGAAAAGAAAGAGTTTGAAGACTCCTACGATGAATTAAACAATTTTGTTCATTTACTGGCAGGGCATGTAAATGTTATTGCCGATGGCAACGAGACACTTATTGTTTCTACCGGCTTCGAAGCTTCTAAGGGAAATTATAGTCCTGCTGTAATCCCTGCTGCTCCGGGTCCTGTAACGCTTTCACAAGCCAGTGGTGGTCCGCTGCATATTGGTATTGGCAAGGTGCCTGGTGCCGATAGTTATGTAGTGGTTGTATTCCTTGGTATAGATTATTTTTTAATAGAAGTAAAGGACAACAATATTGTGCTTCCTCCTTCCAGTATTCGTACTTTGATTATTACCGATGCTACCTGCAACGAAACGGTAGCAGGACTGGTAAAGGAAATGCATGTATATGTACAGGCATTATCGCAGAATTCTGCGGGTAAAAGTGCCTTCGGTCCATTAACCGATATTATCATTAATTAAAGCAATACTTTTAACTATTAAAGGCCTCAACATTCAACTGTTGAGGCCTTTTTATTATTATTAAAATTTTACTACTTAATATCTTATATTTGTTTTATCATTTTATTATATAATATCCCTGATTCTAAACAAAGTTTGAAACCAAAAAAACAATGACTCCAAATGTTACTTTAAGGAGACATTTAATTACTATCAGCAGGGTAATGGTTTTTACAACTATTATAGTTGCCACTTTGGTGGTGGTAGGCTCTATATTCAGCTTTCAATTATTACAAAAAATTACCCCTTATGGTATTACCATGAACCCGATGGCGGCTATAGAATACATGGTATTGGGTTTCTGTTTTTTAGGGATTTTCTCCAATAAAAATTTTACAGGAAAAGAATGGATATCAAATCTTCTGCTTATTTCCAATATCCTCATTTGTTGCACTGTTTTATTTTCTTTTTTAACCAGAATAGATATAGGGTTAGATAAATTACTGGCGAAAGTTGAAATACGTGAATTAAGAATAAACCGTATGTCACAGTTTACTGCAATTTGTTTGCTGTTAAATAGCATTGCTGTATATCTACTAAAAACAAGAAGCCCCTATAGAATAATTGTAGCTCAATATATAGCTTTAACAGTAGGGTTTTTAGGTAGCTTTTTATTGTTGGGTTTCTTGTTCCGCTCTTTTAACGTTATATATGTTTACACAACCTCTCCAACAGCATTTTTTGCAGTAATCTGCCATTTATTTATGGCCTTTGCTATATTCTTTGCATACCCCGATAAAGGATTAGGGCTCGAATTAACTAAAACTAAAATAGGTAGTAAAACGGTGATAATTTTTTCCCCTATTATCACCGTTTTGCCAATAATATTCTTTTGGGTACACCTTAAATTACCTTTTGCAAGTACCGTTGAAGGAGTAGTAGTTGGTATCTTGTTGTTTTCTGTTCTGTCTTTCATCATTGTATTTGTAGATTTAAGAAATATTAATAAGGTAATTGATGAAAGGTTGCAGTTAGAAGCTATTGTAGAAAACAATTTACAACAGCTGCAACATTTATCGGGTTTGGTAAACATGAGTAACGATGCTATTATTACCTGCGATACTGCAATGGTGATAAATGGCTGGAACAAAGGAGCCGAAAAAATATATGGTTATACTGCAGAGGAAGCCATAGGAAATAAATTATATAAACTAATAGATGAGCCCATTTTAAAGCCTGAAGAATATAATTTAAAATTAGAAACCCTTTTTAATAAAGGAGAAATTAACCACGAGCTTGTACAAAGAACAAAATCGGGAAAATTGATACATGTTTCGCATTCGGCTATAGTAAATAAAGATAACGAGGGTACAATTATAGGGATGATTAGTGTTGGCAAAGAAATTACTACCCTTGTAGAAGCAGAAAATAAATTAGCAGAATTAAATCATTCTTTAGAAGAGAAAATAGAAGAGAAAACAGCAGAACTTGCAGGTTTATACGATAGAATTTCCGACGGTGTAGCGGTGCTGGATAATGAATGGCGATATACCTACATGAACAAAACCTGTTTGAATCTTATTGCCAGTCTTTATGGTGTAACAGAATGTGTAATAGGTAAAAATACCTGGGAAGCATTCCCGCATTTATTAAATACCGAAGCAGAAAAAGCTTACCGGTTAGCAGTAGCCGATCAGATAACGGTTAGAAAATTATTTTATTCCAGCAAAGCAAATATCTGGATGGAGCAAACCCTTTATCCTTCCGATAAAGGCTTAACTATCTTCTTTAGAGATATTACCCTACAGAAAGTAGCGGAAGAAAAACAAAAGCAACTGGAACTTCGCTTTAAACAGATAGCAGAAACCGCACAGGAAGGAATAATGGTAAGGGATGAAAAAGGAATTATTGTTTTTGTAAACGATTTTCTGGCCAATCTGTTTAAGATGAAAAAGGAAGACTTAATTGGCTTTCCTGTATTAAAATTCTTTGATGCAACCCATCAGAAAACAATTGAAGGCTATTACGAAAATAGAAAACAAGGAATCGCCGAAAGTTACGAATTGGAGGTAGCCTTACCCAATGGTTCTTCTAAAATTTTATACGTTTCTTCTTCTCCTTTAATAGAGAACGACGTTCATGTAGGAGCATTGTCCATGATTAGTGATATTACCGAAAAAAAGAACAATGAAAAATCATTAATCAAAATTAATAAACTCTATGATACCCTTAGTAGGGTAACCAAACTGCTGGTGAATCTTACCACAAGAGAAAACTTGCTGGAAGAAGCCTGTAAGATAATAGTAGAGTATAGCAGCGATTTGCACCTGGTATGGATAGGAGAACATATTGCAGATGTAAAGGAAGTTAAAAATGTATCAGCTTTTGGACAAGCTAAAGATTATTTAAATAACCTGAATATCAGAACAGATGATAGTGCTTATGCACAAGGGCCTACCGGTACAGCCATTAAAACGGGCAAACGATATATCTGTAATGATTATTTTTCAGACCCCAATACTATACCATGGAGAGAAACCGCTAAACAATATGGGTTCTTTGCATCCGCAATATTTGTAATCAATGTAAATAATTCAAAATGGGGTGCTTTGAATGTTTATGCTACAGTTAAAAATTATTTTCAGGAAGAAGAAATAATACTCTTCGAAAAAATAGCAGATGTTATTTCTATTGGCCTTCAAAAACTGGAAGATGAAATAGTTAAAACCAACTATATTAATGAATTAAAGGCCGCTAAAGAAGAGTGGGAACGAACCTTTAATGCCATACCCGATTATATTGCTATCATAGATACGAATCATAAGATAGTTCGCGCCAATCAGTCCATGGCTACACTGGTGAACCTTAATACAGATAGTATTGCAGGCAAACAATGTTTTTCTTTAGTACATGGTACCGATTGTCCAATTGACAATTGTCCTCATTCTGCTCTTTTGTTGGATGGTAAGGCACATTTATACAGTTTATATGAAGAAAAGTTTAGCGCCTATCTCGATGTTTCTACCTCACCAATTTATGATAAAGAAGGTAAGTTAACAGGCAGTGTACATATAGCGCGCGATGTTTCGGAAAAGAAAAAGACAGAATTAAAAATAAAACAACTGGCAGAGATAAACGAGTTTTCAACAGCCTATGTAGGAATGGCGAACCTGGAAGGTAAGATGTTGTATTTTAATAAGGCTGCTATGAAAGCCCTCGATATAGATACTGAAGAAAAATTATCAAAATATACCATAATTGATTTTCGTTCAAAAGAAGACACCGACTTTTTGAATAATGTTATATTACCAGAGATTTATAAAAAAGGCGTATGGTTTGGAGAAAATTCATGGACAAGTAGAAAAGGCAAAAAAATACCTTTAATTCAAGGAGTAATTTTACATAGAAACGAAAAAGGGGAGCCTGATTATATATCCACAACAGCAATTGATATTTCTGAACTAAAAAACAAAGAAGAAGAACTTAGGTCTTTAACACAGAATTTACTAACTGCACGCGAAGAAGAAAGGAAGTCGATAGCTAAAGAACTGCATGATGAACTGGGGCAAAACCTTACTGCATTAAAGCTGGATGTAACCTGGATAATGGGGCATATAGATTCCGATAATGCTCAGCTGAATAATAGATTGCAACAGTTTAAAGATATTACAGAAGATACCGTTTCTACCAGCAGAAGATTATACAACTCCTTGTATCCACAAATGCTGGACGATGTAGGACTGAGTGGCGCTATTACCTGGCATGCAAATACCTATCTTAAAAAGGCTGGTATAGATTTTGAATTGCAGACAGGTATAGATGGGGTTCTTTTACCTGAACTACATGATATTTGGCTGGTACTCTACCGGGTATATCAGGAATGTATGACCAATGTATTGCGGTATTCAAAAGCAAACTCTGTAATTGCAGAACTCTATAACGATGACAAAGAAATTACCATGATTATTCAGGATGATGGAATAGGTTTCGACATAGATAAAGTAGATACTAAACTACATCATGGTTTATTAGGAATAAGAGAAAGAATTTATGCTTTAAAAGGTACTATTACCATCGATTCTGCCATAGGAAAAGGAACTAGAACAACAGCCATTATTCCTATTCCGTAATAAATAATTGTGCTATTTATCTCCCTAAAACCTACTTAGATATTCTTTTAAATAGTCATTTAGATTACTGATAGATTCTTTTATTTTCCAGCGCTTCTTATCGCGCTCTCCTACCAGATTAGAGATGGATCTTATCTGAATGAAAGGAATACAGTTTTTTAAACAAACAAAGTGTAGCGCAGCAC